>NZ_CP059192.1:330967-353467 GCF_014251595.1 Blattabacterium cuenoti
AAAAAAAAAGAAATAAGAAATAAAAAGAAAACTTTTAAAATCATTTTTGTACTTTTTTTATTAGGAAATAGTCTTTTTTTGTTTTTAAGTTTTTTTTCTTTTCTTTTTCATTGGAAAAATGATCAAAGTCAACTGGAAAGGCTTTTCGATAAAGAAATCATAGCAGAAAATTTACTTGGAAAAATAGGAGCGACTTTCTCTCACTATTTTATTTACTGTGGAATAGGAGTTAGTGCTTTTTCTATTCCTATATTTCTATTTTTAACCGGATTAAAAATGATTTTTTTGAATCAAAAATTACTAAACAATTTTTACAAATCTACAATATATAAATTGTTATTTTTCAGCGTATGGCTTCCTATTTTTTTTTATGTTTTTGTTCCTGATCAAGGAATATTCAGTGGAATTTGGGGTTTTGAAATAGGAAACTATTTGATTCATCTATTTGGAAAAGTAGGATTATATATGCTTATTTTTACGAGTCTTATTTTTTACTTGATTATCATTTTTAATATGAATGATACAACCATAAAAAATGGAATAAAAAAAAAAATACAAAAGATTAACAAAAAAATAGATACAAGATTACAATTGTATAATTTTTTAAATCCTTTAAACCCTAAAATTGTCAATCATATAGATATGAATTCTTCTTTCAAGAAAAAAAAAAACAGTATTCATTCTATTTTTTGTAAAAAAAAGGAAGATTTTTTATCCATTGATTCGAATAATTCGAAAATCGATTTGGAATCAAATAAAAAAAAAATAATTCAAATACTAAACTATTATCATATAGAAATATGTGATATAAAAGCGAGTATAGGCCCTACTATAACTTTATATGAAATTTATCCTAAAATAGGAACACGTATTTCTAAAATTCATAATTTAAAAAATGAAATTGCTTTAAATTTATCCGCTATATCCATAAGGATTATAGCTCCTATACCTGGAAAAGGATCCATCGGAATCGAAATACCCAATGATAAACGTCATATCGTTTATATGAAAGACATTTTATTTTCAGAAGAAAGTCACAAAAAAAGTCAAAAAATGGAACTTCCCATTTCATTAGGAAAAACAATATTTAATGATATTTTTATTGTAGATTTGTCAAAAATGCCCCATTTACTTATAGCAGGATCAACAGGACAAGGAAAATCCGTGGGATTAAATGTTATGATTATTTTTCTATTATATAAAAAAAAACCAAAAGATATCAAATTTGTTTTAATCGACCCCAAAAAAGTAGAATTATCAATATACAAAAAGATTTCCAAATCTTATTTTGCTACACTTCCTAATTCCATAGAACCCATTATTACAGATATACACGAAGTAAAAAATATATTAAATTCTTTATGTAAAGAAATGGATCAAAGATATACTATTTTAGAAAAATATAAGGTTAGAAATATTAAAGAATATAATAACGTAAAATGCAATAAAGATCATTTACCTTATATTATATTAATTATTGATGAATTTGCCGATTTAAATATTAATAATAAACAAATCGAAATATATATAACCCGGTTAGCACAACTTGCTCGTGCTGTCGGTATTCATTTAATTATAGCAACACAACGTCCATCTGTAGATGTTATTACTGGATTAATAAAATCTAATTTTACTGCAAGAATTGCATTTAGAGTAAGTTCGAAAATAGATTCTAGAACTATATTAGATAGCATAGGTGCTGAACAATTAATAGGAAAAGGAGATATGCTATTTTCTCATGAAAATGAATTAATACGATTACAATGTCCATTTATAGAATTATCAGATATTAAAAAAGTTGTTGATTTTTATGGAAAAAATAATAAAAATGAATATTTTTTTTTACCAGAACCGGATATAATAAATGAAAATAAATAAGTATGTTTTAATTAAAATCTATTATGATCATCAAAAAACTTGATTTATATATGATTCGTTTATTTATCGTTCCTTTTTTAATTATTTATTTCACAATATTTACCATTTTCATGATACAGTTTTTTTGGAGTCAGATAGATGAACTAACAGGAAAAAACATTAGTATTTTCATTATACTAAAATTTATATTATATTTTGGGATATCTATTATCCCATTAGTAACTCCCATTGCTATATTATTAACTTCTATCATCATATTTGGTGATTTTTCAGAAAATCAAGAATTAATCGCTATTAAATCTTCTGGAATATCTCTTTTTCGTGTTATGATTCCTATTTTAGGAATAACCTTTTTTTTATCCATTGGATTGTATTTATTTTCAGATTTTGTTATTCCAAAAGCAAAAATAAAAGCTAAAAAATTAGGATATCAAATATCGTTCACTTATCCAGATTTAAAATTAAAGGAAGGAATTTTCGTAAACATACGACCAAACTTTTTTATAAAAATAGATAGAAAATCAATCAACAGTAATTACTTACATAATATATTTATTTTTTTTTATGGAAAAAATTCACTTGTTAATACTATTTTTTCTAAAAAAGGAGTTTTAATACCCAACAAGGAAAATGGATCTATTCAATTGAAATTAATGAATGGAGTTTTATATAGTGAAAATTTTAATGAATCCAAAAAAAAACAAAATTCTTATCAAATTATAGAATTTGATACTTTAATTCAAAATTTTAAAATAGATTCAGAATCCCAAATCAAAAACTTGGATGACTATAATTTTTATCAAACCCTAAATACAAAAAATATTATTAAAAAAATTAACTTCTTAAAGAAAAAAAATTATAAAGAAATCAGTAAACACGAAAATAAAATATACTTAGCAAAATTGCAATTAGAATTACAAAAAAAATTTACATTTCCAGTAACATGTATTATAATGTTTTTTACTGGATCAACATTGGGTGCTATTATTAGAAAAGGAGGAATAGGTTATCCTACTATGATCGCACTGATTATATTCATCATTTATTATACTTTACTAACCATCACTCAAAATAAAGTAGAAAAAACTGAAATATGTCCCTGGATAGGAGCCTGGATCCCCAATTTTATTTTTTTTCCAATCAGTATATGGATGACTTATAAAACGGTAATGGATGATTTTTATATATTATAATTAGATATGGTTTTGGATTCAAATCAAAATTTGAATGGGATTGAAGAGGCCATACAGGATATCAAAAATGGAAAAATTATTATTGTGGTTGATGATAAAAATCGTGAAAATGAAGGAGATTTTATAGTAGCTGCTGAAAAAATAACTCCTAAAATTGTCAATTTTCTCATTACTCATGGGAAAGGATTGGTTTGTGTTTCCTTAACAGAAGAAAAATGTGATCAACTAAAACTTCAAATGATGGTAAAAAATAGCACAGATCCTAGAAAAACGGCTTTCACAGTATCTGTAGATTTACGAGGACATGGCATTAGTACTGGTATTTCTGTTTCAGATAGAGCTAAAACTATCCTTGCTTTAGTTCATGAAGTCAAATCAGAAGCATTCAATAAACCAGGACATATATTCCCTTTACGTGCAAAAAAGGGAGGTATCTTAGAAAGACCTGGACATACAGAAGCAGCTATGGATATAACTAAAATGGCAGGATGCATTCCTGGAGGCGTTTTGGTGGAAATACTGAATAAAAATGGATCTATGGCACGTTTACCACAATTGATTCAAATAGCCAAAAAATTTCATATGAAAATTATATCCATAGAGGATCTTATTAAATATAAAATGAAACATAAAAAATAGCGGTCTGGACGGGATTCGAACCCGCGACCCCATGCGTGACAGGCATGTATTCTAACCCACTGAACTACCAGACCCGAAATAAAATTATGAAATCATTAAAGTCTCTAATTTTTTTATTATATCTTCTTTAGAAAGAATTCCAATATGAATATCTTTTTTTTCTCCATTTTTAAAAAAAATCATTGTAGGAATACTACGTATCCCATATTTATAAGAAGTTTTGGGGTTATTATCTACATTCAACTTAACAACTGATACTTTGGGGTGATATTCTTCCAAAATTTCTTCTAATAACACAGACAAAGCTCTACATGGAGCACACCATGGAGCCCAAAAATCTACCAAAATTGGTTTTTCTGATTCAGAAATCAACTTTTCAAAATTGTCATCGTTTATTTCTTGTAACATTTTTTTTCCATTTTAAAAAAAAAATATAACAAATTTACCTTTTTTGTTTCAAATTTAAAAGTGAAAATCTTTCAATAAAGAGATATAAATATCGATTCCTTCCATTATTTCTGAAATCAAAACGTATTCATTCGGTGTATGAGAACGTATACTATCTCCTACTCCCATTTTAATAGTAGAAAAAGGCATTACACTTTGATCGGAAAGAGTAGGAGATCCATAAGTATTTCTTCCAATCAATTTAGCTTTTAAAACAATAGGATGCATTGGATTTATAAAAGATGAATTTAAATGTGAAGAACGCGGTTTCATTTTAGAATGAATTTTTTTTTGTATCATATCAATCAATTCTTCATTTTTATATAATTCATTAGTTCTGATATCTATGACAAAAGAACAAATATCAGGTATAACATTATGTTGTATTCCTCCTTTTATTTGAGTTACATTTAAAGTAGAAAAACCTAGTAAATCTGATTTTCGATCAAAATAAAAGTTTCTCAAATATTCTATGTCCCTTGTCGCTATATAAATAGCATTGACTCCAGTATTTCTTGCAGAATGCCCTGTTTTACCTTCAGCTATACAATCTAATACTATTAATCCTTTTTCAGCAATAGATACTTGCATTTGTGTTGGTTCTCCCACAATCCCTAAGTCTATAGGCCCCAATTCAGGTAAAATGGATTTTACACCTAAAGGTCCAGATATTTCTTCTTCTGCCGTAATAGACAGCAATAATCTATAAGGAAATTCCGATAAATGACTTAAATATATAAAAGTAGATATCAATGAAACGACAGAAGCTCCAGCATCATTGGTCCCTAATCCAATTAGTTTATTTTTTTCTTTGACAGCAGTAAAAGGATCTGTCATCCAATTTTTTCCTGGTTTTACCGTATCATGATGAGAATTTAATAATATGGTTTTTATATCTTTTTTTTTAAGGTAATTATTATTTTCAGTCCATATATTGTTAAATTTTCTTTTGACATGAAATCCATATTGATGTAAATAATCCTCTATAATAAAAGAAACTTTATTTTCTTGTTCAGATATAGATGGCGTATTGACAATCTGTATCAGAAGTTGTACAGCTTCTTTTTTTAAAACTTGTAAATCGACTATAGACATAATATAGTCTTATTAACATCATTAACATCATTTAAATGATTAGGTAGTCCTATACTCACCTGAGACACTCCATTTTTTAATGCAAAAAAAGCATTATCCAATTTAGGAATCATACCATTTGTTATGGTATGATTTTTTTTCATGATTTTAAATAAATGAAAATCTATTTTTTTTAAATAAGATTCCGAATCCTGCATTTTTCGTAAAACCCCTTTTTTTTCAAAACAAAAATGTAACTCTACTTCACAATCTTTTTCCTTAGCTAAGGATATAGCTATATAAGAAGCTATCGTATCGGCATTTGTATTTAGGAGATTTCCTATCCCATTATGTGTAATAGAACATAATACAGGAATGATATTATTTTTTAACAAAAATTTTATTAAATATGTATTAACACTCTCTAGATTAATATCTCCCACATATCCATAATCAATATTTTTTATTTTACGTAAATATGATTGAATGCAATTTCCATCTGCTCCACACAAACCTAAAGCATTACAATGATAAGATTGTAATGTCGCTACAATATTTTTATTAATTATTCCTGCATAAGTCATAATAACTATATCCAAAGTTTCTTTATCTGTGATTCTTCTACCTTGTATCATTTTTGGAAAAATGCCCATTTTTTTCGAAATAAAATCTGCTTTTCTTCCTCCTCCATGAATCAATACTTTATATCCTTTTAGTTTACAAAAAGCTTCCAAAGAATCATGAAGAGACTTACGATCATTAATTAAATGACCTCCAATTTTGACTATATGGATTTTCATGACTTTCATGACAATGATTGTAACATTTTTAAAAAAATTATTTGTGAAGCAAAAATTCTATTTTTTGCTTGTTGTAATACGATGGAATATTGACTGTCTAAAACTGAATCTTCCACTATCACATTTCTCCTTATAGGCAAACAGTGCATAAATTTAGCTTTATTGGTTAGTTTCATTTTATTTTCAGTAATCATCCAATCAGAACTTTTAGAGAGTATTTTTCCATAATCTAAATAACTACTCCAATTTTTGGCATAAATAAAGTCTGCATTTATAAATGCTTCATTTTGATTATGTGTTGTATAGACTCCATTAGAAAATCTTTTATGTAAATTGTATCCTTCTGGACACGTAATTGTAAAATCGACCTGTTCTATTTTTGACATCCATTGAGAAAAAGAATTTGCGACGGAATGAGGCAACGATTTGACATGAGGAGCCCAGCTTAATACTACTTTAGATCTCTTTTTAAAAAAAGATGTATATTCTGCAATAGTCATAACATCCGCTAAAGATTGTAAAGGATGTAAAGTTGCACTTTCCATATTAACTACTGGAACTTTGGCATAATCTAATATTTTATTAAAAATGATTTCTTGATAATCAAAATTTTTATCTGAAAGATTCGGAAAAGTTCTGACTGCAAGAATATCACAATACAGACTCATGACAGAAATAGCCTCTTTAAGATGTTCTTGTGTCATATTCATCACAGTTCCATCATTCATTTCAATTGTCCAAGAATCCTTATGAACATCTAATACCCAAGTGTTACATCCTAAGTTGAAAGCTGCTTTTTGACAACTAATTCTTGTACGTAAACTAGGATTAAAAAAAACTAATCCAATTGTTTTATTTTTTCCAATATTTTGAAAATCATATGGATTATTTTTCAAAAGTAAAGCTTCTTTAATGATATCATGTACATTGATAACATCTTCTACGCTAAAAAATTTTTTCATAAACTTATTTATATTCAATATTCATCCCAAGCTTTTATCAATAATTGATCTACAGATAAATTACAAAATGCTTGTATAAAAGCTTTTGCTAAACGGGCATTGGTTAGTAAAGGAATGTTAAAATCTACGGCATAACGTCTAATAGCATAATCATTATTCAATTCTGATTTACTTAAATTTTTTGGAATATTAATAATTAGATCCAATTTTCTATTTTTTATTAAATCAAGAACATTTGAATATTTTTTGACATTAGGCCAATAAACTTTTATTGAAGGAATTCCATTATGGGATAAAAAACTGTTAGTACCTTCTGTCGCAAACAATATATATCCTTTTTTATGCAAAAGTTTCATCTCTTCTAAAAGATCTAATTTTGATTCAATCGGTCCTCCAGATATTAATACATTTTTTTTTGGAACGGTATAGCCTACAGAAATCATAGATTTTAAAAGGGCTTCATCAAAAGTATTTCCTATACATCCGACTTCTCCTGTAGAAGCCATATCTACACCTAAAATAGGATCTGCATCTTGTAAACGGGAAAAAGAAAATTGAGAAGCTTTGACTCCACAAAAATTGATAATAAAAAAATTAGGTTCTATTTTATTTTTTTTCTTTCCAAGAATAACTTGAGTAGCTAATTCTATCATATTAAAATGAGATACTTTTGATACAAAAGGAAAACTTCTGGAAGCTCTCAAATTACATTCAATCACTTTGATTTCATTGTTTTTAGATAAAAATTGAATATTGAAAGGACCAGATATATTAAAGTATTTGGATATTTTTTCAGATATACAAATGATTTTTTTTAATGTAGATAAATATAGATTATGTGGTGGATATACCAAGGTCGCGTCTCCTGAATGTACGCCTGCAAATTCTACGTGTTCTGATATAGCATAATATAAAATTTCTCCATTTTGAGAAACAGCATCTAATTCAATTTCTTTAGCATTTTTAATAAATTCTGTGATAATTAATGGATATTCAGAAGATATAGATACTTTTTCACGAAGATAATGCTGTAGTTCCTCTTGATTCGAAATAACATTCATATCTGCTCCAGAAAGAACGTAAGAAGGTCTAACCAATATAGGAAAATCTACTTCTTTGATAAATTGATAAATAGAATCAAAATCGGATAATTCTTTCCATCTAGGTTGTTTAATTTTTAAATGATCCATTGCATTAGAAAATTTATATCTATTTTCCACTTCATCTATGGAAACAGGAGAAGTCCCTAAAATTTTAACCTTTTTTTCATAAAGTTTTAAAACTAAATTATTAGGAATTTGTCCTCCCATGGATACAATTGTTCCTTTTGGTTTTTCTAATTCAATAATATCTAACACACGTTCTAAAGTAATCTCTTCAAAATATAATCTATCACATACATCAAAATCAGTACTTACAGTTTCCGGATTATAATTGATCATTATGGATCTATAAGATTCTTTATGAATAGTATTTAATGCATTAACACAACACCAATCAAATTCTACACTACTTCCAATTCTATAAACCCCAGATCCTAATGTAATAACAGATTTTTTATCTTTTTCATAAATAATATCATGTTGAATAGCATGATATGTTAAATATAAATAATTTGTATATGCTGGATATTCAGAAGCTAAAGTATCAATTTGTCTTACATATGGAATTATATTTTTTACTTTTCTATATTCTCTGATTTCTTGTTCTAAATTAGAAATATTGTGATTCACATTTTTTTTAAAAAAAATACTAGCTATTTGTATATCAGAAAAACCTTCTTTTTTAGCTTTTCGTAATAATTCTTCCGGAAGATCTATAAAATTATCAAAACAATCTATCTTTTTTTTTGTTTGAAAAATATTATCAAGTTGTGATAAAAACCAAAGATCAATCTTGGTCAAAGAATGTATTTCTTGTATGGAAATACCTGCTTCTAAAGCCTCTTCTAAAAAGAAAATTCTTTGATCTGTAGGTTTTTTTAGATATTCTTTCAACAATCGAATAGATTTTAATTTTTTTTTAAAAATATTAATAAATCCTTGCATCCCTATATCTAACATACGAATTCCTTTTTGTAAGGATTCTTCAAAAGAACCTCCAATAGCCATGACTTCTCCTACACTTTTCATACTACTTCCAATTCTATTAGAAACACCATAAAATTTTTTTAGATCCCATCTAGGGATTTTACATACGACATAATCCAATGCAGGTTCAAAAAAAGCAGAAGTATTTTTAGTAACAGAATTTTTTAATTCGTGTAATCCAAATCCTAAAGCTAATTTAGCCGCAACAAAAGCTAAAGGATAACCTGTTGCTTTGGAGGCAAGAGCACTAGAACGAGAAAGACGTGCATTCACTTCAATCACACGATAATCCTCTGAATTAGGATCCAATGCAAATTGAACATTACATTCTCCTATTATATGAAAATCTCGAGCGATATAAATTGCTAATTTTCTTAAACTATAATATTCAGAATTTGTTAAGGTTTGAGACGGTGCAACAACAATACTTTCTCCTGTATGAATGCCTATGGGATCAAAGTTTTCCATGTTGCATACAGAAATACAATTATCATATTGATCTCTAACTATTTCATATTCAATTTCTTTCCATCCTTCTAAATATTCTTCTACAACAACTTGAGAAGAGTAAGAAAAAGCTTTGCTTACTATCTTTTTTAAATCATTAACATTTTTAGCAAAACCACTTCCTAATCCTCCTAGGGTATAAGCTGATCGAATGATAACAGGAAATCCTATTTCTAAAGAATAGGAAATTGCATCATCCATAGAATGGACGACAAAACTTTTTGCCGTTTTTATGTTAATATGAGTTAACCTATTTCGAAATAAGTTTCGATCTTCACTATGAATAATAGATTCGATAGAAGTCCCTAAAACTTGAATTTTATATTTATCTATAATACCTTCTTGAAAAAGTTGAATTCCACAATTCAATGCAGTTTGTCCTCCAAAAGACAATAAAATTCCTTGTGGTCTTTCTTTATCTATTACACGTTTAATAAAAAATAAAGTCAAAGGAAGAAAATAAACTTTATCAGCAATTTCTTTGGAAGTTTGAACTGTGGCAATATTTGGATTAATCAATATAGTATAAACACCCTCTTCTTTAAGGGCTTTTAATGCTTGTGTTCCAGAATAATCAAATTCACCAGCTTCTCCTATTTTTAATGCACCTGATCCCAGGATGAGTACTTTATCTATTTTCATACTAATTTTGAAAGATTCTTTAATTATTTATTTTTTTAATTGAATCTATAAAAAAATCGAATAAAAATTCGGTATCTTGAGGTCCACTTGAAGCTTCTGGATGAAACTGTACCGAAAAAAAAGGTTTATCATTATGAATGATACCTTCACAAGTGTCATCATTTAAATTTTTAAAAAATATTTTCCATTCTCTAGAAATATTTTTTGCATCCAAAACATATCCATGATTTTGTGATGTAATAAAATTTTTTCCTGTTATTAATGAAGTAACTGGTTGATTATGGCTTCTATGTGCATATTTCAATTTATAAGTATCTCCTCCTGCCGCTATACCTAAAAGTTGATTTCCCAAACATATACCAAATATAGGTTGTTTTTTATTCATAGCTAAACGAAGATAATGTATCGGTTTTTTATAAATTTTAGGATTTCCAGGTCCATTAGAAAGAACCAATCCATCATATTCTTCGTTCGTAAAATCATAATCCCATGGAACTCTAATAATAGAACAATTTCTTCGTAATAAACAACGTAATATATTATTTTTTAATCCAAAATCTACAAGTAGTATTTTGTATTTTCCATTTCCATATATAATTTTTTCATGTATTGATACTTTTTTAGAAAGATTGTCTAGATTTGGGTCATAAAAAGGAAGATCTTCATTTTCCATCAAAATTTTACCTAACATGGATCCTCCATTTTTTCTAATTTTTTTTGCAATAAATCTAGTATCTACACCATATAATCCAGGAATACCATTTTCATATAACCAATTCGATAGGGTTTGATTCATATTCCAATGATACGGACGATTGGAATAATAAGAAACAATAAGTCCGGAAACTTGAATTCGATCTGATTCATAAAATTCATAAATAGATTCTTCACTACAAAAAGAAGATGGAATTCCATAATTTCCTATTATGGGATAAGTATAAGTTAGTATTTGTCCTTTATAAGAAGGATCTGTTATACTTTCTGTATAACCGGTCATTCCCGTATTAAATACAACTTCTCCAGAAGAAGATACGGGTGCCCCAAAATGATCAGCTTCATACCGAGTTCCATCTTCCAATACAAGTATCGCTTTTTTTATTTTTTTATTATTTTCCATTTTTTTTACCAAATAGATACACTAAAGCGTTTTTTAACTTTTTCAGGAATAATTTTATATGATTTTCATTAATATTTAATGGAGGAAGTAATCGTAAAACATATGCATTATTAGATGTCCCAACCAATACTTTCTCTTGATAAACTAAAATATTTTTCAAATCCTGAATGGGAAAATCAAATTCTAATCCTATCATAAGTCCTCTTCCTCTGATTTCTTTTATTTCGGAAATAAGACGTAATTCTTGTAACAATATTTTTCCCATTTTTTGTGCGTTTTCAATTAAATTTTCTTTTTGAATGATTTCCAATACAGCAATTCCAGCTGTACAAGCCAAATGATTTCCTCCAAAAGTCGTTCCTAACATGCCATAATATGATTGAAACTTAGGATGTATAAGGACTCCCCCTATAGGAAATCCGTTTCCCATACCTTTAGCTACAGTAATCAAATCTGGTTTTACAGGATACAATTGGTGAGCAAAAAAAGATCCTGTTCTTCCATATCCACTTTGTATCTCATCTATAATCAATACTGTATTATTTTTTTTGCAAAGACTTGCTACTTTATAAAAAAAATTTAAACCGGGATCTATAATTCCTGATACACCTTGTATTCCTTCAGTAATGACAGCACAAATATCTTGATTTTTTAATTTTTCTTCTAAAAAATCAAAATCTTTATAATTTATAAATACGGTTTCATGTTGAGCATTAAAAGGGGATATCAATTTGTAGTTATCCGTTACCGATAGACTTCCACTTGTCCTTCCGTGAAAAGAACCTTTAAAAGCGATAACTTTTTTTTTACCTGTATGAAAAGAAGCTATTTTTAATGCATTTTCATTAGATTCTGTCCCTGAATTACACAAAAATAATGAATAATCTTTATATCCTGAAATATTTCCAAGTAAATCCGCTAATCTATTTTTTTGATAAATATAAACGCTATTAGAATAATAGGATATTTTATGAATTTGTTCTATCAAAGCTTTGACATAATATGGATGCGAATGTCCAATAGAAATCACAGCATGTCCTCCATAAAAATCTAAATATATATTTCCTTTTGTATCAAATACATAAGACCCATCACTTTTACTTAATTCTATATCTAGAATAGGATAAACGTCAAATAATTTCATTTTTAGAAACGAACGGATTTTAATCTTAAACCACAAGTTTCATCCAAATTAAACATAAGATTCATATTTTGTATAGCTTGACCCGAAGCTCCTTTGATGAGATTATCTATGATGCTTATAACAATCAATTGATCTTTCTCTTTAATAAGATATAATATACATTTATTAGTATTGATGACTTGTTTCATATCAATATTAACATCAGAAATCATTACAAATGGATGATTTTTATAATATTCTTCATATATTTCTTGATTCTTTTCTAAGGAAAGAACAGAATCAGTATATAAAGTTGTTATAATTCCTCTAGAAAAATTACCCCTATAAGGTACAAAATAAATTTTAGAATAAAAATTTTTTTGTATTTGATGAATGGTTTGTTCAATTTCCTGCAAATGCTGATGTTGAAAAATTTTATAAGCAGAAATATTATTATTTCTCCAACTAAAATGATTCGTATCACTCAGTTTTTTTCCGGATCCTGTAGAACCTGTTATAGCACTAATATGAATATCTTTTTTTAATAATTGATTTTTAGCTAATGGTAAAACAGCTAAAAGAATAGCTGTAGCAAAACAACCAGGATTGGCAATATTATTGGATTTTTTTATTCTTTCTTTTTGAAATTCTGGTAATCCATAGATAAAATTTCTATTGTTAAAAATGGATTGAATATTGATTCTAAAATCTTGACTTAAATCAATGACTTTTATATGTTCTGATATATTATGCAATTCTTTTCTAGATTGTCCATGGCCAGAACAAAGAAATACAATATCTATTTCTTTGCTTAAATTACGGGTAAACTTTATATTTTTTATTTTTTTTTCTCCTAATAAATCTTGATGAACCAAATGAACCAATTTTTCTGTATGACTTTGACTAACTATATTTTTAATACTAATTTTGGGATGATGAATTATTAATCTTATTAATTCTCCAGCAGTAAATCCAGTTCCTCCTATAATACCTATTTTAATCATTCTTCTTTATTTAAATTGTGATACATTTTCATTTGATTGCTCAAAATTTTTGTAAAACCCTTAACATCTTCTGCTGTCCAAGCATAATTCATTTCTCCATATTTAGCCATATTAGAAGATGTCATTAAATCAAATTTAGATTTAATTCCGACTAAATGAAATCTATAAGGATAAAGAATGATATCGACAGTTCCGGTTAATCTTTCTTGTGTACTATTTAAAAATTTTTCTATATCACGCATAACAGGGTCTAAGTATTGAGCTTCATGAAGTAACATTCCATACCAATTAGATAATTGTTCTTTCCAATAAAGTTGCCATTTTGTCAAAATATGTTTTTCCAACAAATGATGAGCTTTTATAATAATAATAGCAGCCGAAGCTTCAAAAGCCACTCTTCCTTTAATACCCAAAATAGTGTCTCCTATATGTATCCCTCTTCCGATCGCAAATTTGGAAGCAATTTTTTCAATTTTGATTATATTTTTTATAGCTTTTTCTTTTTCTTTATTTACTCTGACTAATTCACCTTTTTCAAATTCTAATTCTAAATTTTCACTTTTTTTTCTTCTTAATTTTGTGGGATAAGCCTCTTCAGGAAAATCGTGATAAGAAGTAAGTGTTTCTTTTCCTCCTATACTAGTTCCCCAAATTCCTTTGTTTATAGAATATTTTGCTTGATCCCAACAAATAGACACTCCTTTATTTTTCAAATATTCAATTTCTTCTTTTCTAGACACTTTCATATCTCTTATCGGAGATAAAGTTATTTTTTCTGGACAAATAATTTGAAAAGCTATATCAAATCTAACTTGATCGTTACCCGCACCTGTACTTCCATGAGCAATTGCTTTTGCTTGAATAAAAGTCGCATATTGTGCGATCTTTATTGCTTGAAAAATTCTTTCTGAACTTACTGAAAGTGGATAAGTATTATTCTTCAGAATATTTCCGAATATAAGATATTTGATACAATTTTGATAGTATTCTTCTATAGCATCAATAGTTTGATGCGATTTAGATCCAATACTTAAAGCTCTTTTTTCAATTTTATTTAATTCATCCTTTTTAAATCCTCCTGTATTAATAATAACTGTATGAACTTCATATCTTTTTTCCTGTATTAAATATTTCAAACAATAAGAGGTATCTAAACCACCACTATAAGCTAAAACAATTTTATCTCCAGTAGATAAATAATTTCTATTTATTTTCATATTATGATGGCTTTGGTTATCATCCTTGTTCTTGTTAGGATTGTATAAAAGTCCTGTACATAAACACATTTTTCTTTGATTTCTTGTTAAAATATCAAAATTTGAACAACTTTGACATCCTTTCCAAAACTTTTCTGAATGAGTTAATTCACTAAAAGAAACAGGTTTAAAACCCAATTCTGTATTGATTTTAATAACTGGATTACTTGTTGTAATACTAAAAATTTTAGAATTTGGAAATTTATTTCTGGAAAGTTTAAAAATTTCAATTTTAATAATTTTAGCTAATCCTTTTTTTCTGAATTCTGGAAAAACAATTAAACCGGAATTAACAACAAATTCTTCATTTTGAAAAGTTTCAAGATAACTAAATCCCGCTAGTTTTTCATCACAAAAAGCAATGATTGCATTTCCATGAATCATTTTTAACTTAATATATTCTGGATCTTTTTTTGCGATTCCAGTTCCTCTTATTTTTGCTGATTCCTTAATTTTTTGACATATTAAGAAAGCATATTTCGTATCCTCTTCATGAGATACTCTAACTTTGATTTTCATCTTTCTTTTTAAGAACCAATAAACTAAGAAAAACAACTAATATCTGATTGATAATAGTATGAATAATTCCCCATATTAATTACTTTTTTATGACTAAATACAAATTTATAAAATCAGTTTTACACTTTTATAAATTTTAATTTAAATAAAAATTTAATCCTTTGATTTTTTCCAATTTTTTCAAAAAACTTGAATTAATATTAATTTCATATTTAATAGATTCAAAACTTAAAGAAACTTTATCTAGTTGATCATAAAGAACTATATTCAATTTTTTATTTCCCATTTGTTGAGAAAAAAGTTTTTCTATATTATCAATAAATACACTATTTAAACTGTTTATATTGATTTTTATCATAAATTTTTGTCCCAATTTTTTAAAAATGTTTTGTAATTTTTCTATATATAAAATATTTATTTTATACTTTTTATATTTTAATTGATCAATAGAAAAACATAAATATAATGGGTTATTTTCGATCAAAAGAGATTCATATTTCAAATATTGTTGTCCATAAATTCTAAATTCTTTAGAAGAATTATAATCTTCTAATAAAAAAATACCATATTTGATTCCGTTTTTTGTATATGTTTTTTTTTCTATCTTCGATAATATTCCACATACATACATTTTTTTTCCAATAAGTAAAGGTTCCTTATTTAATTGTTCTAAAGAGATGTTCGTAAAATATTTCATTTCATAATAGAAATCATCTAAAGGATGTGCAGAGGTATAAACACCTAATACTTCTTTTTCTTTTGATAATTTATATTGATTACTCCATAAATCACATGTTTTAATAATGGGTTTAGATTTTTCTACTCTTCTATTTTCTGTTTTTTGTGATTTGGATCCAAATCTAATAATTTTTTCTAAAGTGCTTAATTTATCATCAGATTCAATATAAAAATATTGTTCTCTATAAATATGAAAACAATCCAAAGATCCAGATAAAATTAAACTTTCTAAAGTTTTTTTATTTACCACACGTAAATCTATTCTTTGAACTAAATCAAAAATAGAGGTATAAGGTCCGTTTTTTTTTCTTTCTTCAAGAAGAATTCTGACAGCATTTTTGCCAACTCCCTTTATTCCCGCAAGACCAAATCTAATACAATTAAAATCAGTTACTTTAAAAAAAGAATCACTTTCGTTTATATCTGGACTGATTACATATATGTTCATTTTCTTACATTCTTCTATAAAAAAAGTGAGTTGTTTAAGATTATACATGTTATTACTCAATACAGACGCCATGTATTCACATGGAAAATGTGTTTTTAAATAAGCAGTTTGAAAAGCTATATAAGCATAACATGTAGCATGAGATTTATTAAAAGCATAACAAGAAAAATATTCCCAATCTTTCCATATTTTTTCTAATATATTCTTAGGATAACCTTTTATCATAGCTTGATGAATAAATAAATTTTTCATTTGATTCAGTTTTTCTTTTTGTTTTTTTCCCATAGCTATTCTAAGAACATCCGCTTCTCCTTTACTAAAATTAGCTATTTTTTGAGCTATTAACATGACTTGTTCTTGATATATTGTGATTCCATAGGTTTCTTTTAAAAATTCCTCCATTTCTGGTAAATCATAACTTATGGCTTCTTTTCCATGTTTTCTGGATATGAAATTAGGAATATATTGTAAAGGACCTGGTCGATATAATGCAGTCATAGCAATTAAATCATCAAACTTATCAGGTTTTAACTGACGCAAATATTTTTGCATTCCTGTAGATTCATATTGAAAAACAGCGACAGTTTCTCCTTTTTGAAAAAGATGATAAGTTTTATCATCATTTAAAAATGATGAATTTTCTGTAAAAGAAATATTTTTATGTTTTTTTTGGATCAAAACCATAGCATCTTTAATAATAGTAAGAGTTTTTAATCCTAGAAAATCCATTTTTAATAATCCAGTATGTTCCACTACATGATTATCAAATTGTGTAAGCAATAAATCAGATTCTTTTGATACAGATACTGGAACATGTTCAATAATAGAATGTGGACTTATAATGATCCCACAAGCGTGTACTCCTGTACTTCTTATAGTTCCCTCTAGTATTTTGGCTTGTTGCAAAACTTTTCCTTCTAATGTATTTTTATTTTTCGCAATTTTCCTCAATTTTTGTATGTTATTCATTTCTTCCTTATTTATTATTTTTTCTGAAATATTTTTTTCAGATAAAATTGTTTTTAATGAATGCATATTGGGAACCATTTTTGCTATACTATCTGTTTCTTTTAGAGATAGATTTAACACTCGTCCCGTATCTCTAATTGCTGACTTAGCACCCATAGTTGCGTATGTTATAATTTGTGCAACTTGATGTTTTCCATATTTTTGAACAACCCATTCAATAATTTTTTCACGTCCTTTATCATCAAAATCAATATCAATATCAGGCAAAGAAATTCTATCCGGATTTAAAAATCTTTCAAAAAGAAGATTATATTTTATGGGATCTATATTCGTGATTCCTATACAATAAGCTACAATAGATCCTGCTACAGATCCTCTTCCAGGTCCTACTGAAATATTCATTTTTCTAGCTTGAGAAATAAAATTATGAACAATGAGAAAATAACCAGGATAACCTATTTTTTCTATTGTTTTCAATTCAAAAATAATTCTTTCTTGAATTTTTTTTGTAATATTTTCATAACGTTTTTTAGCTCCATAAAAAGTTATTTTTCGTAAAAAATGATTTTCTCCTCTATTTCCTCCATCTATTTTATCCATAGGATCTTCAAAAGATTTTGGAATCTGAAATTTTGGAAGCAATATTTTGTGCGAAATATGATAAGATTCTATTTTATTAATCAATTCCTCTAAAAAATCAAAAGATTCTGGAAAATCAAAAAATATTTTTTTCATTTCTTCTGTACTCTTGAAATAAAATTCATGATTAGGAAAACCTAATCTATAACCTCTTCCTTTTCCTATAGGAGTTAATTGTTTTTCTCCATTTTTTACACAAAGTAAAATATCATGAGCATTTGCTTCTTTTTGATCTAAATAAAAAGTATTATTTTGTATAATATATTTTACATGATATTTTTTTGAAAATTTTAGTAGTACATTATTAACATAATTTTCTTCTTCTAAACCATGACGTAATAATTCTATGTAAAAATCATCTCCAAAAAGGTCTTTCCACCATAAAAAAACTTTCTCTGCTTTTCTTTCTCCATGATTCAGAATGGTATATGGAATTTCTGCATTTAAATCTCCAGTAATAGCAATTAAATTTTCCTTATATTTTTCTATTAACTTTTTTCCAACTCTAGGAATTCCAGCATAAAAACCTTCTGTGAAGCCGAATGAACAAAGTTTTATTAGATTATGATAACCTTTTTTATTTTTAGATAAAAGAACTTGCTGATATCGTTTATCCGGTTCTTCTTTAGTAAATTTTTTTTGTAAATAATTATCTGAAATAAAAACTTCACAACCTATAATTCCTTTAATTGATTTTTTGGGATAATATTTTTTGTTGATGCAATGAATAGCATTTAAAAAATGAAAAGATCCCATTAAATTTCCATAATCGGTTATACCAACAGCAGGCATATTAAAATCGATAGCTCTTTCTACTAAAGATTGAATGTTTATAGTTGAATGAAGAATAGAAAAATGGGTATGGTTATGAATATGAGAATATTTTTTTTTTTTTAATTTTTCCTTTATTTTTTCATCTATGATTTTATCATTTATGATTTTATCATTTTTTTTGAAAAAAATATTTTCTTTATAAAGATCATCATTTTTAAAAAAGACGACAGAGGATGAAATTTTTTTTAAATGTTTTTTTTTAAATCTTAAGATGAAATCTTCTTTCACTCCTATGTCTTGATGTGATATTATACCAATACGTAATAATTCTAGAAAAGAACGCGCTGTTGCTTTTACATCATTTTCTGCATTATGTAAATTTGGTATTTTTTCTTCAAAAAGTTTTTGATACAATTCTGACAATGTAGGCCATTTAAATCTTTTTCCAATTCCTGATAATTTGCAATAAGAAGTAGAAATTTCTTTAGTATCTAATATTTTTTTCTTTTTAAAAGAAATTTCTTTTTTTTTTCTAAAAAATTCGCATTCAATAACTTTTATATCAAATTTTAAATTATGTCCAATTAAACATTGACATTTTTCAAGAGCATTTTGAAATTCATGAAGAACAAAATTTAAATCAACTCCATATTTTTCTGCTTTTTCATTGGTAATTCCATGAATTTTAAAAGCATTAAAAGGAATATCATAATGATCCGGTTTTACAATGAAACTTTTGAAGTCTATCAAATCTCCTATCATGTCATGACTTTGCCATGAAATTTGCACTATTCTTGGCCAATTATCTATATGAGTAATTGGAAGATTATAAGACACAGGTAATCCTGTTGTTTCAGTATCAACAATGAGGTACATTTTATTTTAATTAGTGGAAAAAGTTACTGAAAAATTATTAGTTTTGTATTATCTGTTTTTTTATTATAAAAATAAACGATAACAGCAAAACTAGAATATAGTAGTTTTGCTGTCCATGTATGGTGTTTTTATGGATAGAAAACAGTAAAAAAAATAATAAAATTATGTCTAATCAAACCGAAGAAATCAAAAAAAAATCATCTTTTTCATATGAAATAAGAAATGAAAAACTGAACGATCAGGAAACAAAAAGTTTCGATTGGACGAAATATGAAACTCATTTAGATAATGAGATGCAAGAAAAAAGAAAAAAATTGGAAGAAATATATACAAAAACTTTACCAAAAGTTCAAGAATTAGAAATATATGAAGGAATTATA
The DNA here is from genome assembly GCF_014251595.1 of Blattabacterium cuenoti. NCBI lineage: Bacteria > Pseudomonadati > Bacteroidota > Flavobacteriia > Flavobacteriales > Blattabacteriaceae > Blattabacterium > Blattabacterium cuenoti. The sequence continues at coordinate 351,043 of NZ_CP059192.1, forward strand.
ACACATATTTCGAATAAAACTATTATCGTTGATATTGGGTTCAAAGCAGAAGGAGCCATTTCTATAAGTGAATTTAGAGAAAATTTTAATATTGAAATTGGCAGTAAAATAGAAGTTATGGTTGTCAAAATTGATCATAAAGGACAATGTATTCTTTCGTACCAAAAAGCAAAAATGCTAAGGAATTGGCAACGTATTAATGAAGCATATGAAAAATCAGAGGTAATATTAGGTTATGTCGCAGCTAGAACAAAAGGAGGATTAATTGTTGAAATATTTGATATAGAATGTTTCTTGCCTGGATCTCATATTAATGTGAAACCTGTTCGGGATTATGACACTTATGTGGGAAAAACTATGGAAGTGAAAGTGGTTAAAATCAATCAAAAAACAAAAAATGTTGTTGTTTCTCATAAAGTATTAATAGAAAGGGATATTGAAGAACAGAGAAAAGAAATGATATCAAAGTTAGATAAAGGTCAAGTATTAGAAGGAAAAATCAAAAATATTCTTCCTTATGGAGCTTTTGTAGATTTAGGAGGTGTAGATGCTTTACTTCATATTACTGATATGAGTTGGCCACACATTAATCATCCTACAGAAATAGTTCAATTAGAACAAGAATTAAAATTTGTTGTATTAGGTGTAGATAAAGACAAAAATCGTGTACAATTAGGACTGAAACAATTGCAACCTCATCCTTGGAATTCTTTAGATAAAAATTTAAAAGTAGGAAGTAAAATAAAAGGAAAAGTGAGCGTTTTGGCTGATTATGGTGCATTTATTGAAATTATTCCAGGAGTAGAAGCATTATTGCATATTAGTGAAATGTCTTGGTCTACAGATTTATCTTCTACTCAAGATTTTGTACAAATTGGAGATGAATTAGAAGCTGTTATATTAACCATAGATCGTCAGGAGAGAAAAATGTCTTTAAGCGTAAAACAATTGACGTTAGATCCTTGGATTAAGATAGAAGAAAAATATCCAATAGGTTCTAACCATACTGGTATCGTAAAAAAATTTACAAATTTTGGAGTTTTATTAGAATTAGAACAGGGAATTTCTGGAGTTATTTATACTAATGATCTTTCATGGACTAAGAAAATAAAACATTCCTCTGAATTTTGCAATATCAATGATAAATTAGAAGTGATTATACTAGCTATAGATACTCAGACAAGAAGATTAAATTTGGGACATAAGCAATTAACAGAAAATCCATGGGAAAAATATGAAAAAATTTATTATGAAGGAAGTGTTCATAATGGAATTATATCAGATTTATTTGATAAGGGGGCTTTTGTAAAATTTACAGAAGATCAAAAAATAGAAGCTTTCGCTCCATTACGTTTTTTAGAAAAAAAAGATGGAACCCTTTTAAAAAAAGGAGAAAGGACTGATTTTAAGGTTATTGAGTTTAATAAAGAAACTAAGAAAATAGTGATTTCTCATACGTCTATTTATCGTGATAAAAATCAAAAGAAAGAACAAAAACGTATAAAAAATAGAAAATTTGAGAGATCTACTCTTGGTGATATAGAAGGATTAGTTAAACTTAAAGAACAAATAGAAAAAGAAAAAAATAAATAGTTCTAAAATAATGGAAACACACCCTATTGCAGAAAAAGAAGGATGGAAGGTAGGAAAAGATTTTCCCGTTTGGGCTAATAATGAGTTATATTTAAACACAATTAAAGGTGGATATTTATTAGAGAAAGAAACTCCATTTGAAGCATATAAAAGATTGTCAAAAAATGCTGCAAAAATTTTGAAAAAACCGAAAATGGAAGGAGAATTTTTTAATATTTTTTGGAAAGGTTGGCTTATTCCTTCTACTCCAGTTATGGTCAATATGGGAACAGAAAAGGGTTTGCCTATTAGTTGCTTTTCCGGAAGAATTGGAGATAGCATGTACGAAATATATCGAAAAAATTTAGAAATGGCTATACTTAGCAAACATGGTGGAGGGACATCTTATGATTTTAGTTTAATTAGACCTATAGGTCGGTCGATTAAAAATGGAATATTAGGGACTTCTGATGGAATTATTCCTTTTATTAAATCATATGATAGCGCTATAGTTGCCAGCAAACAAGGGAGGACACGTAGAGGTGCTGTTGCTATTTATTTAAATATAGAGCATAAAGAATATCCAGAATTTTTAAAAATCAGAGAACCAAAAGGAGATATTAATCGTCAATGCCATAATGTTCACCAAGGTGTTATAATTTCTAATTCTTTTATGGATAAAGTATTAAAAAATAATGGAAAAGAACGAGTTTTATGGATTGATACTCTTAAAGAACGTGTTAAAACTGGAGAACCATATCTTTTTTTTCAAGAAAATGCTAATAAAAATATTCCAGAAAATTGGAAAAAACATGGATTGAAAATACATCATAGCAATCTTTGTTCAGAAATT
>NZ_CP059192.1:358467-630991 GCF_014251595.1 Blattabacterium cuenoti
GCTTTCGTGCCTCAGCGTCAGTATAGACTTAGTAACTTGCTTTCGCGATCGGTGTTCTGTGTAATATCTATGCATTTCACCGCTACACCACACATTCCAGCTACTCCAATCTCACTCAAGTTTATCAGTATCAATAGCCATTTTAACAGTTGAGCTGCAATATTTCACTACTGACTTAATAAACCGCCTACGCACCCTTTAAACCCAATAAATCCGGATAACGCTCGTGTCCTCCGTATTACCGCGGCTGCTGGCACGGAGTTTGCCGACACTTATTCGTATAGTACATTCATAATTCTTATCACGTAAGAATTTTTATTCCTAAACAAAAGCAGTTTACAACCCGTAAGGCATTCTTCCTGCACGCGGCGTGGCTGGTTCAGAGTTTCCTCCATTGACCAATATTCCTCACTGCTGCCTCCCGTAGGAGTCTGGTCCGTATCTCAGTACCAGTGTGGGGGATCACCCTCTCAGGCCCCCTACCGATCATTGCCTTGGTAAGCCTTTACCTTACCAACTAACTAATCGGACGCACGCCCATCTTTTGCCGTATTACTACTTTAATAATAAAATCATGCGATTTCACTATGCTATAGAACATTAATCCAAGTTTCCTCAGGCTATTTTCTAGCAAAAGGTAGGTTACGTACGTGTTACGCACCCGTACGCCGGTCGCCATCAAAATCTATAAAGATTTTATGTTGCCCCTCGACTTGCATGTGTTAAGCCCGCCGCTAGCGTTCATCCTGAGCCAGGATCAAACTCTCCGTTGTAAAAATTTGTAAAAATTAATATACGTAAAATCTTATTAAAAAATCCTGAAATATCAGGTCTAGAAGCTTCTTTATGCAAAGAACAATAAATATAATTCCAAAAATATTCTATATAATATAGAATGTGCAAGTATACGTCTTTTTTTAATCAAAAAAAAGTTTCAATCAATATATATATTTTTTTTTAAAAAAATAATCTAATTTTAATAAAAATACAAATTTCCTAATTATTAACTAATATGAGAACTTCAGATTTTTATTTTTTATCTCCTTTGAATCTTCTTGCTAAATTTCCTAAACAAGAAAGAGATGAATCTAAATTAATGATTATTCATAGAATGAATCAAAAAATAGAACATAAATTATTTAAAGATTTACATGAATATTTTGAAGAAGGAGATATTATGATTCTCAATAACACCAAAGTTTTTCCTGCAAGATTATTTGGAAATAAAGAAAAAACAGAAGCTAAAATAGAAGTTTTTTTACTGAGAGAATTGGATCCAAAAGATAGAACATGGGACGTATTGGTTGATCCTGCAAGAAAAGTAAGAGTAGGGAATAAATTAAATTTTGGGTCTGGATTAACGGGAGAAGTTATAGATAATACTACTTCTAGAGGTAGGATTTTACAACTTAATTTTAATGGCCCCCATGAAAAACTTATAAGAAAGATAAAAGAATTAGGAAAAACACCTTTACCAAAATACATTAATAGACAACCGGAAAAAAATGACGAGGAACGTTACCAAACTGTATATGCAAAAAAAGAAGGATCTGTTGCTGCACCTACAGCAGGATTACATTTTTCAAAACATTTATTAAAAAAATTAGAAATAAAAGGAATTAATTTAGTAGAAATTACTTTACATTTAGGATTGGGAAGTTTTTTAACAGTAGAAGTAGAAGATATATCAAAACATAAAATGGATTCTGAAAAATGTTCTATAAATGAAAATGTATGTAAAATAGTTAATTCCGCTATACAAAAAAAAAAAAGGATTTGTGCTGTAGGAACTTCTTCTATGAGAGCAATTGAAAGCTCTGTTTCTTCTAACAAAAATTTAAATCCATTTTGTGGATGGACTAACAAATTTATTTTTCCTCCTTATCATTTTAGTATAGCTAATTCTATGATCACAAATTTTCATATGCCAAAATCTACATTACTTATGATGACAGCAGCTTTTACAGGATTTGATTTAATAATGAAAGCATATCAAATAGCAATGGAAAAAAAATATAGATTTTATTCTTATGGAGACGCCATGTTAATATTATAATTATAAAAAGATATCATGATGATATTATGAAAGTTATATTAGAAAAAATAAAAACTACTATAAAAGAAGAAATTAAAGAATTTGAAAAACAATTTTCAAGTGTAATTAAAAGTAATATTCCTCTCATAGATAAAATTACTCATTATATAATTCATAGAAAAGGAAAGTTAATTCGTCCTATATTTGTTTTTTTAGTTGCTAAAATGCTAGGAACAATACGTAAAAAAACATATCATACCGCTTGCTTAATTGAACTTATACACACAGCAACTCTTGTTCATGATGATGTTATAGATAACAGTTATCTTCGACGTGGTTCTTTTTCTGTAAATGCTATATGGAAAAATAAAACTGCTGTTTTAATAGGTGATTACTTATTGTCTAAAAGTCTTTTGATCGCAACAAATAACAATTATTATGATTTGCTTAAAATTGTATGTAAGACTATAAAAAATATGAGTGAAGGAGAATTATTACAAATGGAAAAATCTAAACAATTAGATATTACTGAAAAAATTTATAATCAAATTGTTTTTCATAAAACAGCAAGTTTAATTGCTGCTTCTTGCGAAGCAGGAGCTCGTTCAGTTCATACAGATGAACAAACCGCTTTAAAAATGAGAAAATTTGGAATTCTTGCAGGAATAGCATTTCAAATAAAAGATGATTTATTTGATTATGAAGAAAAAAACGAAAATTTTATAGGTAAACCTATAGGAATAGATTTAAAAGAAAGAAAAATAACATTACCCCTTATTTATACAATTCAAAAAGCTTCTAAAGAAGATCAAAAAAATATTTTAAGCTATATAAAAAATTATGACGAAAAAAAAAAATATAAGATAATTGATTATGTAAAAAAATACAAAGGGTTAGAATATGCAACTCAAAAAATGATTAAACTTCGTAATAAAGCATTAAAAATTTTAGAATTTTATCCAGAGGGAAAAATTAAAAACACACTTAAAATAATGATTAATTTTATAGTGGAAAGAACTCAATAAGTCAAACAATTAAATTTACATGTAGATGAAAAAAAATTTGGTCATTGTAGAATCACCTACTAAAGCTCATACAATACAAACATTCCTTGGAAACAATTATTATGTTATATCTAGTTATGGACATATTATAGATTTACCAGAAAAAAAAATAGGAGTTCAAATTCAAAATAATTTTAAACCTACCTATGTAATGTTATCCAAAAAAAAAAAATCGTTCAAAATATTAGAACATTAATAGAAAATTACGAAATCATTTGGTTAGCTTCAGATGAAGATCGTGAAGGAGAAGCCATAGCTTATCAAATTTATAAAACATTTAATATTCCTAATAAAAAATATAAAAGAATAGTTTTTCACGAAATTACAAAAAAATCCATTCATAATGCTATAAAAAACCCTAGATCAATTAATTATAATTTAGTTTATGCTCAACAAGCTAGACGAATTATAGATCGATTAGTAGGGTTCAAACTATCTCCTATTTTATGGATAAAAATTAATACAGGTCTTTCTGCAGGTAGAGTTCAGTCTATAGCTGTAAAATTAATAGTAGAACAAGAAAAAAAAATCCAAAATTTTGTTCCTTCTCCAATTTATCAAATAAATGGAATTTTTTATTATCCTAAACAAAAAATAACTTTTAATGCTCTTTTGGAAAATGAAATAGAAGATAAAAAAAAAATGAAAAATATTTTAACATTATGTATGAATAGTACTTTTATAGTAAAAAAAATTATTACTAAAAAAGAAAAAAAAAGTCCTCCTCCACCATTTACCACTTCATCTTTACAACAAGAAGCTTATAATAAGCTAAATTATTCTATATCTAAAACAATGTTTTTAGCTCAAAAATTATATGAAAAAGGATTTATTACATACATTCGAACAGATAGTACAAGTTTATCCAAAACTATATTATCGGAAATCAAAGATTTTATACTTTTTTCATATGGGATAAAATATTTATCCCTCAAAGAGTTTTCGAAATATAAAAAAGAAAATAAACCATTTCAAGAAGCTCACGAGTCGATTCATCCTACTGTTATTAATTTTAACAAAAATTATTTAGACTCATTAGATATATTTCAAAAACGTCTTTATAAATTGATATGGAAACGAACAATTATGGGACAGATGACAGATACTATGATTGAAAAAAAAAATATTTACATTAAACCTTCTCAATTAAAAAATTTTTTTATATATACAAAAAAGACTGTTTTATTTGATGGATTTATGAAAATCATAAACCAAGATAAAAATGAAAAAATAGATACTTTCTTAATCAAAAAAGATTTTTTATTAGATAAAAAAGAAATTATAGCTCAACAAATAGTGAAAAATCATTTGTATAGGTATAATGAAGGAAGCTTAGTCAAAAAATTGGAAAAACTAGGAATAGGAAGACCTTCTACTTATGTTCCTATAATTTCTACTATTCAAAAAAGAAATTACGTTCATATACAAAAAATTTCAAAAAAAACAGAAAATCGTGAAATTTTTATTTTAAAAGGAAATTCAATTATTAAAAAAAATGACAATTTTACTAAAATTGAAAAGAATAAATTTTTTCCTACAGAAATAGGTGTTTTAACAACTAATTTTTTAAATCAAAATTTTTATGAAATCGTAAATTATACTTTTACTGCAAATTTAGAAAAAAATTTTGATGATATAGCTCAAGGAAGACAATCCTGGATCGAAGTTGTTAAAAATTTTTATGGTGAGTTTTATAAGAAAATACAATATGTTAAAAAACATGTAGATAAAATTAGAAAAGAACGTTTTCTTGGAACAGATCCAAAATCTAATCAAAAAGTTTTTTCAAAAATAGCTAAATATGGACCTGTTGTTCAAATGGGCGAATTTAATAGTCTTAAAAAACCAAAATTTTCTCCTTTATTAATAAATAAACAAAAAATAGAAACAATTTCTCTTACAGAAGCTTTGAAGCTTCTTGAATTACCAAAATCGTTAGGAATATTTGATGGAAAAGAAATTCTATTAAAAATAAATAAATACAATATTTATATTAAATATAACAATCAATCAATTCCAATCGATGAAAAAATATTTTTGAATAATTTTTTAAATTTAGAAGAAGCTATTAACATTATAATTGAAAATAAAAATAAATAAAAAACTTTAGCTAAGTATCAAAATATCTTTGATTTAAATAAGTAGTAGGATAGGCTTGATCATGTCCTGTTCGTTTAACATGATCTAAATATTTAGGAATATAAGATAAAGCTTTAACTCTATCAGATAAAGACATTCGGTTCCATATATTTTCAGCCATTCTTTTTTTTCCTACTTTATATTTATAATCTATCCAAAAACGATTGAAAGACAAATCTGCAGGAATTTCTTCTATCGAAAAAGATGCTCTAGCATTTTTCATTTTATTTATAATTGATTCATTATAAGGTAAATATTTTCCTATCCATATATAATGTGATAAAGAAAGTCTTTCGGGAAAAATAACTTCTCTTAAAAAACCATTTAAATCATATTTAAATATAATATCCCCAGATACTAAATGACTTCTAAATATATATTGTTTACCTCTCATTATTATTGATTTCATCAGCATTAATTAATATCTTATTAATGCATTAACTCAACTATTATTATAAACAACTATTTTATTTGATGATGAAATTTTCAATTTTAAAAAAAAGTATTTTACATAATTTAGTTTAGTTTTTTTTTAAAATTAAATTATTATAATTTTAATAAAATTGTAATAATTTAATAATTATAATAAACATTCTCCATAATAGAAGTTATGGATTTTTATTTTTAGAACAATAGATTCATTATATCTTTTTTCATAAATCATAAATTTTAAATATGTTATATATTGTCCCTACTCCTATAGGAAATTTAGAAGATTTTACCTTTAGAAGTTTACGAATCTTAAAAGAAGTAGATCTAATTCTAGTAGAAAGTTATAAAGTTTCCAAAAAATTATTGGATTTTTATAATATTAAAAATAGTATAGATAAATATCATATTCATAATGAACATAAAATGATTCCTTTTTTTATCAAAAAAATTAAAAAAGGAAAAAAATTAGCGTTAATATCTAACGCAGGAACTCCCAGCATATCTGATCCTGGTTTTTTACTTATTAGATCTTGTATTCAAGCTTCTATTAAAATAGAATGTTTACCTGGACCTACAGCTTTTGTTCCAGCATTAGTTTGTTCCGGTATATCTATCAACGAATTTATTTTCATTGGTTTTTTACCAAGAAAAAAAAGAAAAATTAAATTAGAAAACTTATCTAAAGAAAATAGAACCATTGTATTATATGAATCCCCTCATAGATTGATACAAACATTAAACGAAATGAAATACTTTTTTGGATCAAAAAGAAATATTGTTATCTGCAAAGAGTTATCTAAATATTTTCAGAATATATCAAGAGGAAACATAGAAAAAATGATTTTATATTATCAAAATATAGGAAGAATATTAGGAGAATATACTATTATCATTGAAAAGAATTAATTCAATATATTTTTTTTTATCAGATATTCTGCAATTTGAATAGCGTTGGTAGCTGCTCCTTTACGGATATTATCTGCTACGATCCAAATATTTATAGAATTTTGAAATGAAAAATCTTCTCGTATTCTTCCTACAAAAACTTCATCTTTTCCATGAGCATATAATGGCATTGGATAAATATTTTTTTTTGGACAATCTTGAACCATTATTCCTTTTGTTTTTAATAATATTTCATATATATCATCTATAGTAGGCTTTTTTTTAAATGTAATATTAACACTTTCTGAATGTCCTCCTATTACAGGAACACGTGCAGCAGTCGCCGTTATTGCTATATTATAATTATTTATTATTTTTTTTGTTTCATTGATTAGTTTCATTTCTTCTATTGTATATCCTTTATCTGTAAATTGATCACAATGAGGCAATACATTTTGATAAATAGGGTATGGATATATTTTGCAAGAAAAATCTCCGTTTTTTTCTTTATGTAACTGATTTACAGCTTTTTTTCCAGTTCCTGTTACGGATTGATAAGTGGAAACAATAATTCTTTTAATTTCATATTTTATATGTAACGGAAATAACACCATTACTAATTGTATTGTAGAACAATTTGGATTTGCAATAATTTTGTCTTGTTTACATAAACAAGAAGCATTAATTTCAGGAATAATTAATTTTTTGCAAGGATCCATTCTCCATGCAGAAGAGTTATCAATAACTGTAGATCCTATATTTGAGAATTTTGGGGCCCATTCTTTCGATATATTAGATCCTGCTGAAAATAAAACAATATCAGGTTTTTTTAAAAATAAATCATATATACTAATGACTTTGTATATTTTTTTTTTAAAAAAAAATTTTTTACCAATAGATTTTTCAGAAGCAGATAGATATAACTCTTTTAATGGAAAATTTCTTTTTTCCAAAAGATCAATCATAACACGACCTACCATCCCTGTTATACCTACTATTCCTAATTTCATTTCTTTATATAAAAATTTTTAATTTTTCATGACATTCAACAAAACAAAGTTAGGTAAAATAATGAAAAAAGGAAAAATGATTATTTTATCAGGACCCTCTGGCTCTGGAAAAACGACTATATCACATTGTTTACTTTCAACATTTCCGGAATTAAAATTTTCGGTATCATGTACAACACGATCAATTCGAAATAATGAAATACACGGAAAAGATTATTATTTTTTGTCAGTAAATTCTTTTATTTCTAAAATAAAAAAATATCAATTTGTAGAATGGGAGGAAGTTTATCCTAAATTATTTTATGGAACTTTAAAAAACGAAATTTTCAAAATTTGGAAATCTAATCAACATGTTTTGTTTGATATAGATGTAAAAGGAGGATTAAATTTAAAAAAAAAATATCCTAATAATTCTTTATCCATATTTATAATGGTAAATTCTGTCAAAATATTGAAAGAAAGATTAATTGCAAGATCTTACAAAAATTCAAATGATAACGAAATGAATTTAAATATTCGTTTAAATAAAGCTAGAGAAGAAAATGATTACGCTAAATTATTTGATTTTGTTTTATTAAATAATATTGATTTATGTCAAACAAAAAGAAAAGCCATTCAAATAGTTTCCAATTTTATTCATAAATAATAATCGGGGTGACTGGATTTGAACCAGCGACCACACGCCCCCCAGACGTGTACTCTAACCTATCTGAGCTACACCCCGATAAAACGAACTCCTCAGGCTGGATTCGAACCAGCGACACCCTGATTAACAGTCAGGTGCTCTAACCAGCTGAGCTACTGAGGATTTTTGGAATTTTTTCTACTCTTATTTTATGTCTTCCCCCTTCAAAATTTGTTTCTAAAAATATTTTTACAATTTCTATAATTTTACTTTTATCCACAAAACGTGCAGGAATACTAATAATGTTAGCATTGTTATGTTTTCTAGCCAAAATAGCAATTTCTTTTTCCCAAACTAAAGCTGCACGAATTTTTTGATATTTGTTAGCCGTCATAGCGGCTCCATTTCCACTTCCACATATAATAATTCCAAAATCTGCCTTTCCTTTATTTACAAATTCGGCTGTAGGATGAATAAAATCCGGATAATCAACTTGTATTCCATATTTGGAAAATCCAAAGTCTTTAATTTTGTGTCCTTTTTCAATTAAAAAATTATTAATCACATATTTATAATGTACTCCTGTATGATCAGACCCTATTGCTATTATTAACATTACGTTTTTGAAAAAGAAAGAAACAATGAATATACATAAAATTTGAAAAATTGATATTATTATTCAATATATAAATTGAGTAATTTTGTACATTTACAAATACCATTTGATTATGATGAAGGAAATAAAAACGGTTGATGACTTTAATTTCAAAAATCAAACGGCTCTAATAAGAGTTGATTTTAACGTTCCTGTAATTATTTCAAATCAATCTTACAAAATAGTAGATCACACACGTATTTTGAAAAGTATTCCTACTATTCAAAAAATCCTTTCTGAAAAAGGAAAAATTGTTATCATTTCTCATTTTGGAAGACCAAAAGGAATTCCTTCTAAAACTTATTCTTTAAAATTTTTAACAGATTACTTATCCCAACAATTAAAAATTACCGTTCATTTTTTTGAAGATTGTATAGGAGAAACTGTTATCGAAAAAGTTAATGAATTAAAAAATGGAGAAATCATACTATTGGAAAATTTACGTTTTTACAAAGAAGAAGAAACAGAAGATGAAAATTTTGCTTTTGAATTATCAAAATTAGGAAATATTTATGTTAACGATGCATTTGGAGTTGTCCATCGTTGTCATACTTCCATTACTATTCTTCCAAAGTTTTTTGGTAAAAAAAAATGTATTGGTTTTCTTATGAAAAAAGAAATCCAATATTTGGATCAATTTTTATGTGGAAAAGGAAAAAGACCTATTACCGTTATATTAGGAGGAGCAAAAATTGATTCCAAGATTGGAATTATTGAAAATATCATTGATTTTTCAGATTATATTTTGATAGGAGGCGGAATGTCTTATCCTTTCATTAAAATAAAAGGAGGAATAATAGGAGATTCTATCATTGAAAAAAATAAAAGAATCGAAAAAACATTAAAAAAAATTTTTCATAAATATCAAAATATAATGAATATTATACATCTTCCAAAAGATGTAATTATAGCTGACTCATTTAAAAATGAAGCCAATACCAAAATTGTGTCTATTGATTCTATTCCAAATGGATGGATGGGATTAGATATAGGTCCTTATTCTATAAAAAATTTTTGCAGAATTATAAAAAAATCTAAAACTATTTTATGGAATGGCCCTGTAGGAGTTTTTGAGTTTCCTAATTTTTCTTTAGGAACAAAATCTATAGCAAAAGCCATAGCAAATGCAACTGAAAAAGGAGCATTTTCCATAATAGGAGGAGGAGACTCTATTGCTTCATTAAAAATGGAAAATTGCGAAAAAAAAATAAGTTATTTATCTACTGGAGGGGGAGCTATGTTAGATAGCTTAAAAAATAAAATACTTCCTGGAATAAAAGCAATAATGGAATAGAATGACAAGGGTTTTTTTAATTATATTTGTTTTTTAGAACATTTAAACAAAGAACTATGTCATTTAAACTTCCAAAATTACTTTATTCATATCAAGATTTTGAGCCTTATATAGATAGAAAAACTATGGATATTCATTACAATAAACATCATGCTACTTACACCAATAATCTAAATGAGGCTATTTTAAATACTAAAATCACGAATTTTTCCATAGAAAAAATTTTAAAAATAGCTCATACTGAATCTTCAGTAATACGTAATAATAGTGGAGGTTTTTATAATCATAATCTTTTTTGGGAAATATTAATACCTCATATAAAATATACTCATCCTAGCACAAGTTTTGATAAAATTATTCAAAAAAATTTTAATTCTTTTGATCTTTTTAAGAAAAGCTTTTCTCAAACCGCAATAAGTCACTTTGGTTCTGGATGGATTTGGTTATGTGTAAAAAAAGATAAATTAGAAATTTGTTCGACTAACAATCAAGATAATCCTATTATGTACGGAATGGGTTGTGAAGGGTTTCCAATATTAGGATTAGATGTGTGGGAACACGCTTATTATTTACAATATCAAAATCGTCGTTTAGATTATATTTCTTCTTTTTGGAAAATTGTGAATTGGAAAAAAGTAGAAGAAAATTACATCGAAGCTATAAATAAATAATATTTTTTTTCATGGGAAAAATCATGTTAGAAAATATTAAATTATTTGGATTTCATGGATGTATGCCAGAAGAAAAATATATTGGATCTCATTATACGATTAATATAGAAATTGAATTTGATTTTTATCAAGCGTCTATTAATGATGATTTGTCCAAAACTATTAATTATGTAGATTTGTATGACATTGTCAAAAAAGAAATGAATATCAATTCTAAATTAATTGAACATTTAGCTCGAAGAATCATTCAAAAAATAAAAGACTATAAAAGACCTTTAGTAAAATATACAAAAATTAAAATTTGTAAGGAAAATCCTCCGTTACAAGGAAATGTAGAGAGAGTTTGTGTTGTTTTAGAGGGTGATTAATGGCACTGTGGCCGAGTGGAAAGGCAGAGGTCTGCAAAACCTTTTATAGCGGTTCGATTCCGCTCTGTGCCTTTTTTTATTACATAACTTGATGTATATTTTTATGTTTTAAAAACAATAAATTAACTTTATTATTGTACAAAAAAAAGGATGAAGATAAATAATATTCTGATTTCGCAGCCACTTAGTGGAGGTTCTTATACTCCATATATAAAACTTAGCAAAAATAAAAATGTAAATATTGATTTTCGATCTTTCATAGAGGTAAAAGGAGCATCATCTAATGATGTAAGAAAACAGAAAATTAATTTTTCTGATTTTACCGTAGTTCTTTTTATTAGTAAAAAATCTGTAGATCATTATTTTCGATTGGCAGAATCGATGCGTTTTAAAGTTCCTATTTCTATGAAATATATCTGTCAAACAGAACCTATTGCTTATTATTTACAGAAGTATATTGTCTTTAGAAAAAGAAAAATTCATATTGGGAATAAATCATTTAAAGATATTTTACCTTATATTAAAAAACATTCAAAAGAAAAATTTCTTTTACCTTCTTCGGATATATTAAAATCCGAAATACCTGATATACTCAATCAACAAAATATTTTTTGGAAAAGAGCTATTTTGTATAAAACAACTTCCAGTGATTTATCAGATTTAAAACATATATGTTATGATATTTTAGTTTTTTTTAGTCCAGCAGAAATCAAATCTTTATTTGATAACTTCCCTAAGTTTGATCAAAATAATATAAAAATTGCTACTTTTGGAAAAAATACTTTAGATGCCGCTTATAAAGCTGGATTAAAAATAGATATAAAAGTTCCAACACCAGAATTCCCTTCTATGTCTATGGCTTTAGAGAAATATATTAAAAAATTAAATACAATCAAATATTGAAAATACTTTTTATTTTTTTTTATTTCATAATTTCTTGTGCTAATTATAAATCTTTATCTGGAGGAGATAAAGATTTATCACCTCCACGTTTTTTGTATTCTACTCCTCAAAATCTCTCTACTTGTGTTAAAATAAATTTAAAAGAAATTAAAATTTTTTTTGATGAAAATATAAAATTGTACGATATACATAACAATATAATTATAAATCCTTATTATATACGTAAATATGTTATTTTTTATCCTATAAATTTTTCTAAAAAATATATTAGCATTCGATTAAAAAAAACTTTAAAAAAAAATACAACTTATAGTATTCAATTTCATAACTGTATTAAAGACGATAAAGAAGGGAATATTTTACCTTTTTTTAAATACGTTTTTTCTACCGGAAAAAATATAGATTCAATTTATATTAAAGGAAATGTGAAAAAAAATATTTTTGAATTAAAAAATAAAAAAAATCTGATAATAGGATTATACCACATTAATAATTGTAACGATATAATTTTGAATAAAAAACCGGATTATATTGCTCATATAAATTATGAAAATAATCAATATAAAATTACATATATAAAAAAAGGAAAATACTTATTACTTTGTTTTGATGACAAAAATGGAAATCAAATACATGAATCAAACAAAAAAGAATTGGTTTTTTTCAAAAAAACTTTTTTTTTATTAAAAGATAAAGAATTTGATATACAAATTTCTAAATGATTATTCTACTGTGACTGATTTTGCTAAATTTCTTGGTTGATCAACATTTTCTCCACGTATATGAGCGATTTGATAAGCTAATAATTGGAGAGGAATAACCGTTACTAACGGACTAAGTATTTCAGAAATATTTGGTATTTTTATCACGTGATCTGCCAAAAGATTAACTTGAATATCTCCTTCATTAATTATAGCTATCACTTTTCCTTTTCTAGCTTTTATTTCTTGAATATTTCCAATAATTTTATCATAACATCCTTTTTTCGTAGCAATAATCACTACAGGCATATTTTCATCAACCAAAGCTATAGGTCCATGTTTCATTTCTGCAGCAGGATAACCTTCTGCATGAATATAAGATATCTCTTTTAATTTTAAAGCTCCTTCTAAAGCAACGGGAAAATTAATTCCTCTACCTAAATAAAGAAAATTGTTAACATCATGATATTTTTGAGATATTTTTTTGATTGTATTATCCATTTTTAAAGTAAAATCAACTTTTTCTGGAATTGATCCTAGTTCTTTACATAAAAATTGATAATGATAATCATTGATTGTAGATTTGTGTTTTCCTATGATTAAAGCTAATAAAACGAGCACTGTAATTTGTGCAGTAAATGCTTTTGTAGATGCAACTCCAATTTCAGGACCTGCATGTGTATAAGCTCCTGCATCTACATTTCGTGCAATTGATGATCCAACAACATTGCAAATTCCAAACACAAAAGCTCCTTTCTTTTTTGCTAGTTTTAAAGCGGCTAAAGTATCAGCAGTTTCTCCTGATTGGGAAATCACAATGATGACATCTTTTTTTCCTACAATAGGATTTCGATATCGGAATTCAGAAGCATATTCCACTTCTACCGGAATACGAGCAAGTTCTTCTAATAAATATTCTCCAATTAAACTAGCATGCCAAGAAGTTCCACATGCTACTATAGTTATACATTTAGCATTTATAAAAATATCTTTATGAGATTCAATCCCATCAATACAAATAATTTTTTCTGGAATTAATAATCTACCTCTTAAAGTATCTAAAATTGTTTTGGGTTGTTCATATATTTCTTTCAACATAAAATATTTGTATTTTCCTTTTTCAATTTCTTTTAGATTGATTTTAAGTTTTTTAATAATTGGATTTAATCTATGATTATCTCTAATTTTTCTAAGATCTAGATCTAATTTTTTACCTTTTTTAAGGATTGCCATTTCTCCATCTTTTAAATAAAGAACATTTTTAGTATGATCTATAAAAGAAATAGGATCAGATGCAACAAAAAATTCTTTTTTATTTATTCCTAAAGATAAAGGACTACCTAATTTAGCAACAATAATTGTTTCAGGATGAGACTTTTCTGCTACAGCAATAGAATAAGCTCCTACAATTTCATTTAATGAAATTCTTACAGCTTCTTCTAAAGATAATTTATTTTCTTTTTTAATATATTCAATTAAATTAACTAAAACTTCTGTATCTGTTTTACTTTTAAAAGTAAATCCATTTTTTAATAAAATAATTTTAATCGCATAATAATTTTCTATAATCCCATTATGAATTATAATAAGTTCATTTGAATTAGAAACATGAGGATGAGCATTAATATCATCTGGAATCCCATGAGTAGCCCATCTTGTATGACCTATCCCCATTGTTCCTTTTATTTGTCTTTTATAAGAAGAAATTTTTTTTTCTAATTCAAAAACTCTTCCTTTGGTCTTATATAAATTGTATCCATTTTTATAAAAAACGGCGACTCCAGAACTATCGTATCCTCTGTATTCTAATTTTTTTAATCCATTAATGAGAATAGGATAAGCTTCTCTATAACCCAAATAAGCAATTATACCACACATTCTAGATAAAATTAGAATTTTTTTTATCTATTTAATTGATCTGTTCCAAAACAGTTTCTTTATAAAATTGTTGATAAACGGTTTCTATCTTTTCTACAGGGTAGTATTTTAATACTAACAATTTATTTATTTTTATATAATCTTCTATTTCCTTTGGAAAAGAAAGATCACCTTTTATAATAGCATCAGAAAAATACATACATAATTTGATGAGATTAAAATAATTTGGATTTTCTAACAATTTTAGTTTCTTAGATTTGATGCCATCAAATTTTATTTTTTTAATAATATTTTTATCCAAAGATCCTTTAAAAGGATTATTGTAAATAGATACAACAATTTTGACATTTTGGTATACTGGATCATTTTTATAAAAATTTTTAATGTACAAAGGGATAAAAGAACTAATCCATCCATATATATGAATGATATCGGGTTTCCAATTCAACTTTTTTACAGTTTCTAAAACCCCTTTTGTAAAAAATAAAGCTCTTTCATCATTATCGTGAAAAAAAATTCCATTTTCATCTTCATCTATTGCTTTTCTTTTGAAATACTCTTCGTTATCTATAAAATAAACTTGTAATCTAGCATCAGGAATAGATGCTACTTTAATTAATAAAGGCTGGTCTATATCATTTATGACTAAATTTATGCCTGATAAACGGATGACTTCATGTAATTGATGTCTTCTTTCATTGATGACTCCAAAACGAGGCATAAATATACGTACATCGTTTCCTATTGATTGTATAAATTTAGTAGCTCTCAATACCGATAACGATATTAGATTTTCTGAAGAAAAGGGAAATAAATCTGAAGAAACATATAATATACGTTTACCTGTCATATTAGAGTTATTTTAAATTTTCTATATACAGTAAAAAAACGGATCATTGCAAATATAATAAATAATATCCTAAGTTTAATAACAAAAATGTTCAGTAATTTTTTGATCTAAAATCTTTAGATTATGGATTTATTAATTATTTATAATAGATAGATATGTTTTTGTCATGAAAAAAGAAAAAAAAATAAAAAAAAAACATTATAATAATTTATCTACAGGATTGATTAACATTACTCATCATGGATATGCATTTGTTCATATTGACGAATTTCAAAATGATATTTTTATACCTAAAAATAAAACTAATCGAGCTTTAAAAGGAGATTTAGTAAAAATTAGATTTTATTGTAACCGTAAAGGAATCAAAATGAAAGGAGAAGTATTAGAAATAATAAAAAGAAAAACTAAAAAATTTATTGGGGTATTAAAATTAAACGTTCGATATAATGATAAATATGGAATAGTAAGTAATAATAATATTCATGTAGATATTTTAGTTCCCATACAAAAATTGAAAAAATATCATAACAATGATAAAGTACTGGTTCAAATCGTATCATGGCCTAAAAAATTTCAAAACCCTTTGGGTAAAATTGTTAAAGTATTTGGAGTTTCTGGTGAATATAAAACGGAAATTTTTTCTTTATTAGAAGAATATGGAATATCCTATGAATTTTCAAAAAAAATGGAAAATGAAGCTAAACAAATTTTTTCCAAATCAATTTTGGATATAAATTTCAGAAAAGACATGCGAAATGTCAATACTTTTACTATAGATCCCTTAGATGCAAAAGATTTTGATGATGCTCTTTCGATTAGAAAATTGAATGATGATACTTGGGAAATAGGAGTGCATATATCTGATGTTTCCTATTATATAAAAGAAGGAAGTTTATTAGATCAAGAAGCATATTTACGTGCTACATCTATTTATTTTGTAGGTAAGGTAATTCCTATGCTTCCTAAAATATTGTCGAATGATCTTTGTTCTTTGCAACCAAAAAAAGATAAATTGAGCTTTTCCTATATTTTTCATATGAATAGTCAAGGAAAAATATTGAAAAATTGGTTTGGAAAAACCATAATACGATCTAACAGAAAATTCACATATGATGAAGTTCAATATATTATCGAACAAAAAAAAGGAGATTATTATGAAGATATTTATACATTATTTTTATTTTCTAAAATTTTAATTCAAAATCGATTAAAAAATGGATCAATTTATCTAGATAAAATGGAAGTCAAATTTGATTTAGATCAAAAAAATAATCCAATATCTCTACATTTAGAAAAAAACAATGACGCTCATCGTTTAATTGAAGAATTTATGTTATTAACTAATCGTAAAATTTCAGAATTTGTTAGTCTAAATTTTAATGAAAAACCCTCTAATAAACTCTATATTTATAGAGTACACGAAAAACCTGATTTTCAGAAAATTTTTTTTCTAAAAAAAATAATAGAACCTTTAGGTTATTTTTTAGATTTAAAAAATTTAAAAACCTCTATTAATCATTTATTAAAAGAGATTAAAGGAAAACCAGAACAAAATATGATTGAAAATTTAATTCTTCGTACTATGAGTAAAGCCAAATATTCCACAAAAAATATAGGACATTACGGATTATCTTTCATATATTATACTCATTTTACATCTCCTATAAGGAGATATTCAGATATAATAGCTCATCGTTTATTATATCATTATTTAACAAATAATAAAGAATATAAACTTAACACTACAGATTTTTATGAAAAACAATCTTTACATTGTAGTAGTAAAGAACGTTTAGCTATAGATGTAGAAAGAACATTTCTAAAATATATACAAGTTAAATATATAAAAAAATTTATAGGAGAAGAATTTTATGGAGTGATTACGGGTTTTACTGATTGGAGTGTTTATATTGATTTATTATTATTTCAAACTGAAGGTATGATAAGATTACGTGATATAAAAGAAGACTCTTACGTTCTAAATTCAAATAGCTATAGTATAATCGGAAAGAAAAAAAGAAAAGTTTATCGTTTAGGTGATAAAATAAAAGTAAAACTTATAGATGTTAATATAGAAAAAAAGCAAATAGGTCTTCATTGGATGAACAATGTATAAAATTTTAAATTCTAACTGTATAAGGGACAAACATAGTATAATCTCCTCCATTTTTTATAATATCTCTCACAATATAAGAACTAATATGAGATTTATCATAAGAAGAAAAAAGATAAACTGTTTCAATAATATGTTTTTTACATAATTCTTTATTAATCCAAAATATATTTTTTTCAAACTCAAAATCCAATTGATTTCGAATTCCTCTTAATAAAAATCTAGCTTTTTTTTTTATACAAAAAGAAATCGTTAATTCATTGAATGAATCAATTTCTATTTTTTGTGATAAACTTGAAAAAGTTTTTTGTATCCATTTTTTTCTTTTTTTAATAGAAAACATATTTTTTTTATCAAAATTTTTTCCAATAGCTATAATAATTTTATCAAATAAATTCAAAGCCCTAATAATAATATCATAATGCCCTAAAGTAATAGGATCAAAAGATCCAGGAAATACTGCAATTTTTTTATTCATTTTTTATATTTATATTTTCTGTAAAAAACATAATTTATTTTTAATTACAAACTTATTAAGTAAAATAAATTAAACAATGTACAAACCATGCTCTGATTGTTTAAATAAATGTGCAAAGAAAGAAAATGTTTATAAAAAATGTTACAAACTTCATGCATTAGATTGGTTATCCAATATTCAATCTCCTTTCGAATATCAAAAATATGATTTTGTAGAAATACAATTCAAAAACAATAGAAAAGAATTTTTTATAAATCCAGAAAAAATATTCCTTAATCAAGGAGATATTGTAACTGTAGAAACAAAATCTGGTATAGGATACGATATAGGTATTGTTTATTTAACTGGAGAATTGGTAAAGTTACAAATAAGAAATCAAACTATTGATTCTAAAACTTTAAAAAAAATATACAGAAAATCAACATACAAAGAAATAAATATTTGGAAATCTTTTAGAAAAAAAGAATTGACTACTATTTTAATAGCTAAAAAAATTATAAAAAATTTTCATATTTCTATGAAAATTTGTGATGTTGAATATCAAGGAGATGGAGAAAAAGCTATTTTTTATTACACAGCTGAAAATAGAATTGATTTTAGAAAACTGATTAAAGAATTTGCTTTTCATTTTCATACACGTATAGAAATGCGTCAAATAGGATATAGACAAGAAGCAGCAAAAATTGGTGGAATTGGTTCTTGTGGTCGTGAACTTTGTTGTTCCACTTGGCTAAAAAATTTTAAAAGTGTAACAACAAATTCAGCAAGATATCAACAACTATCCATAAATATTCAAAAATTAACCGGACAATGTAGTAAATTAAAATGTTGTCTTAATTATGAGTTAGATGCTTATTTAGATGCTATTAAAGATTTTCCGAATTACGATAGTAAAATTTATACAGAAAAAGGAATTGCTCAATGTATGAAAATTGATGTTTTTAAACGAGAAATGTGGTTTTCTTATATCAAGAATCCCAATACTTGGTTCAGAATCAAAGTAAAAAAAATTAAAGAAATTTTAGAAAAAAATAAAATAACACCTCCTTTGGAGGAACTATCAGCTATTCATACTATTCAGAAAACAGAATTAACATTTAAAGATTTATCTATATAACAAAAATATTTTCATATTTCGTGTATAAAACAAATACAAAAATAAATTATTACTTTCGTAGACTTATTTTTTATTTTTGGTTTTTGTTTATTGTAGGAATAAGTAGTATTATTATTATTTTTTATGCCGCTTTCAAAGGTTATTTAGGGACTTTACCCAGCACAAAGGATATAGAAAATCCTGCTATGAAGGTAGGATCAGAGGTATATGATTCTAATGGAATATTACTAGGTAGATTTTTTTCAGAAAATAGGACTTTAATTACCTACAAACAACTTCCAAAAGATCTTGTCAATGCACTTCTAGCGAAAGAAGATATTCGTTTTAAATATCATTCTGGAATTGATGCTAAATCTTTTCTTAGAGCAATTCTTTCTTTAGGAAAAAAGGGTGGAGGAAGTACCATATCACAACAGTTAGCAAAACTTCTTTTTACAGGACCATCTGCAAAAAATAAAATACAAAGAATACACCAAAAACTTTTAGAATGGGTGATGGCTATTGAGTTAGAAAAACGTTATACAAAAGAAGAAATTATTACCATGTATTATAACAAATTTGATTTTTTATATAATGCAAAAGGAATAGAAACAGCGGCTCATACTTATTTTAATAAAAAGGTATCTGAACTCAATTTAGGAGAATGCGCAATATTAGTCGGAATGTTAGAAAATCCTTCTTTATACAATCCCAAAAATTATCCTAATAGAACAAAAAAACAAAGAAATTTAGTTTTATATCAAATGAAAAAATACAATTTTTTGAATATAAATAGATATACAAAAGAGTTAGAAAAGCCTATGATAATCAATTTTAAAATACAAAAAAAAGATTTTGAACTACTTACTTATTATAGTGAATTTTTAAAAAAAGAAATTCAAGACGCTTTAGATGAGCATGAAGAAAAAACTGGACAAAAACTAAATCTTTATTCTAGTG
The DNA here is from genome assembly GCF_014251595.1 of Blattabacterium cuenoti. NCBI lineage: Bacteria > Pseudomonadati > Bacteroidota > Flavobacteriia > Flavobacteriales > Blattabacteriaceae > Blattabacterium > Blattabacterium cuenoti. The sequence continues at coordinate 378,625 of NZ_CP059192.1, forward strand.
GATTAAAAATATATACATCTATTGATGCTAAAATGCAAGATTATGCAGAAAAAGCCGTAAAAAGACATCTCAGTCAACTACAAATTGAGTTTAATCGCTTTCAAAAAACAAATAAAAATGCTCCCTTTTTAAACATTTCTTCAGAAAAAACAAAACGAATTTTGATATCCGCAATGCATAGAACAACTCTTTACCAAGATTTGAAACAAAAAGGATTTACAGAAAAAAAAATTCTGGAAGAATTTAAGAAACCACAATTAATTAAATTGTTTACTTGGAATGGATCCAAAAAAGTATTGATGTCTCCATGGGATTTTATTCGTTATCAAAAAAGTATAATCCAAGCAGGAATGTTGTCTGTAGAAGCCTATACGGGTTTTATTAAAGCATGGGTAGGAGGAATAGATTTTAATTATTTTCAATATGATCATGTATCACAAACACAACGTCAAGTTGGTTCTATTTTTAAACCTATTTTATATGCTACAGCTATTAACGAATTACATTATAATCCTTGTACAAAAATTTCAAATGAAAAATTTCATTTAGGAAAATGGAGTCCTAGAAATTCTAATGGGAAATACGGAGGTTTTCTTACTTTAAAAGATGGTTTAGCTTTTTCTGTTAATACTATTTCGGCTCGTTTAATATCCGAAATTACTCCAGGTCCAGTAATTGATTTAGCAAAAAAAATGGGAATAGAATCCATAATTCATGAACATCCATCTATTGCATTGGGTTCCTCCGATTTAACTTTATATGAAATGACAGGAGCATTCAATACATTCACGAATTATGGAACTTACGTAAAACCCTCTATTTTGGTAAAAATAGAGGATGAAAATGGAAATTTAATTAAAGAACATGTAGATCTTAGTAGAAGACAAGTTTTTAGTGAAGAAGTAGGGTATATTATGTTAAAACTAATGCAAGGTGTTGTTCAATATGGGACAGCAAGAAGATTGCAATCATATAATTTTTCAGGAGATATAGCTGGAAAAACAGGGACAACTAATGAAAATTCAGATGGATGGTTTATAGGCATGATTCCTAATTTAACTACTGGGGTTTGGGTTGGATGGGAAGATAGATCTTCTCATTTTGAGAGTATTAAATTAGGACAAGGAGCAAATATGGCTTTACCTATATGGGCTTATTATATGAAAAGTTTGTATAAAGATATAAATTTAATTTATCATGATAAATTATCATTCCATAAACCTAAAAATTATCAATCTCATTGGGATAATTGTAATGAAACTCATTTTAAAGAAAAAAACATAATCAGTAAAGAAAAAAAAGAAGAAAACAAAAATTCTTTAAAAGAAATTCTAGATTTAGATAGAAATTTAAATTCAGAAAATAACAAAGATTATGATAAATAATATATGATTAAAAAAATTTTAATTTTGGATAAAAATCACCCTTTTATTATATATAAATTAAAAAAAGAAGGATTTATTTGTGATGAAAATTACAATGATGCAGAAGATCGAATTGATCTATCACGATATCATGGCATTATCTTAAGAAGTAGATTAAAAATAGATAAAAAATTTATTGAAAGGGCGAAAAAACTAAAATTTATAGCTCGTATTGGATCTGGAACAGAAAATATAGATATTGATTATGCTATCAAAAAAGGAATCATTTTAATTTCTTCTCCAAAAGGAAATAAAGATGCAGTGGCAGAACATGCTATAGGGATGCTTTTATGCCTGATGAATTGTATTGTTCGTTCACATCAACAGATAATTACAAAAGGAAAATGGAACAGAGAAATTAATAGAGGAATAGAAATTATGGGAAAGACAATAGGAATTATTGGATATGGAAATACAGGAAAGGCTTTTGCAAAAAAATTATCAGGTTTTAATGTTCAAACATTATGTTATGACATTCTACCTGATATTGGGGATATTTATGCTAAACAAGTAAATATAAATACAATTTTTAAAAAGTCAGATATAATAAGTTTACATGTTCCTTATACCCAAAAAACAAAAGGAATGATAAATTATAATTTTATAAAAAAATTTTGCAAACCTTTTTATTTAATAAATACTTCTCGTGGAGGATGTTTAATTATCAATCATTTAGCAGAAGCATTAAAAAATGGAAAAATATGTGGAGCATGTTTAGATGTATTAGAATATGAAAATTCTTCTTTTAATAAAATTTTTCATAATCATAAATTGTATAAAAGTTTCTTTTATCTTATTCATTCCAATAAAGTAATATTTACTCCACATATTGCAGGATGGACTAAGGAATCTAAATATAAAATGGATAAAGAAATAGTAGAAAAAATTATTTTTTTAAATCAAAAATTTAATTAAATATAAAATGATTTAATTATCAGTAATTAAATTCAGTATACATCTTTTAAGTATCTTCCTTCTTTTTTCATTTTTTTAATAAAAAGCTCTGAATTACATTTTCCTACTTTTTCTATAATGTCACAAATTGTTTTTTCTACATCCATACTCATAGGAATTTTATTTCCACAAACATAAACATAAGCTCCATTTTTTATCCAAGAAAAAAATTCTATTCTATTTTCCCATATTTTATTTTGAACATAAATTTTTTCTTTTTGATCTCTTGAAAATGATAAACTAACACGATTAAGAATTCCTTTTATTTTCCAATTTTGTATTTCTGTTTGGTATAAAAAATCTGTATAGAAATATTGACCCCCGAAAAACAACCAATTTTTACCTGTAGCTTTCATTACTTCTCTTTCATATAAAAATGAACGGAAAGGCGCGATTCCAGTTCCAGGTCCAATAAGAATTATATCTTTATCAGAATTAGGTAGTTTAAACATATGATTTTTATAAATGAAAAAAGATAATTCATCTCCTATTTTAAGTTGGGATAAAAAATATGAACAATGACCATATACCGTCTTTCCATTTGATTGAAAACGATGACGAGATACAGTAATATGAATTACATTTTTATGTACTATAGGAGATGAAGAAATAGAATATAATCTGGGCTTTATCGGTTCCATAATTTTTATTAAATCTTTTAAAGAATATTTTTTTTGCATAGGAAATTTGATTAAAAGATCAATAAGTTTCCACTTTTGATTGAAAGAAATATTCTTTTTTTCTGATAAGAAAGAATATTTCTTTAATAAACTTTCAGATAAAGATAAAATATTCAATTCCTTTTTTAAAATATTCAATATTTTATCTTTATATTCTTCACATACTATATTTTCCTTTATATGTTTTATAAGACGATTGACTTCATAAGAAGGATTTTCAGGAAAAATTCCAATAGAATCTCCAGGATGATATTGAATATCCTTATTCTCTTGAATAAAAATTTCAATATGATGAATTTCTTTATTAGATCCTCTTTCTTGATCATTTAAAATTATATTATTTAAAATTTTTCCATAGATTATTTTATGATTAATATGTTCTGTATTAATTTCACACTTTTTTTTTTTGAAAAAATTTATAATTTCATAATACCATTTATATGCTTGAATTTCATAATCAACATCGCATTTATGTAATGAAACAATTCTTTTAGATCCTATATCATATAGACGTTTATCTACATCTTCTCCTGCTTTACAAAAATAAGTATAAGATTTATCTCCTAATGCTAATACACTATATTTCATATTTTTTAAGGACAGATTTTTATTATGATGAATAAAATCAAAAAAAGATTTTGCCGAAGAAGGAGGCTCTCCTTCCCCATGTGTACTCATTATAATCAAAAAATAATCTTCTTTTTCTAAATCTTTTAAATGATATTGATCTAAACTCATTAATCTAATTTGAAATTCCTCCTTTTTCATTTTTTGATAAATATCAAAAGCTAAATTTTTGGCATTTCCTGTTTCCGTACCATAAACTAACGTTATTTTTTTTTTCTCTTTTTTCTCTTTTTTTAGGCATTTTTTTTCAGGAAATAAAAATCCATACATGTACCCATACATCCATATTATTTCTTCTTGAGAAGATTCTTGCATTAACTTAAAAAATATTTTTTTATTTGATTCAGATAACATTTTGATTTTTTTTATAAAACATTAACAATATTAAACAATTAGAATTATTTGAAATAACTTTTATTCAAAGCAAAAAAATATTTTAACCATAACCGTTAAAAAAGTTTACGTTTAAATAAATAGACATAAATAGTATCATTCCTTTTTTCCATCATCAAAAAAGATTATCAACTGATAAATATCTTTCGCCAGTATCATAATTAACTGTTAATATGGTTGATTTTTTTGAAAATTTAGATAATTGTTTTTCTATAGCAGAAAGTGAAGCACCAGTGGATATTCCCACAAGAATTCCTTCTATTTTAGCTGTTTTCCTAACATAATGATAAGCTTCTTCTTGAGATACTAAAAAAGATCCATCTAATATTTTTAAATTTAAAATAGATGGAATAAAACCGGCTCCTAATCCTTGTAAAAAATGAGGATTAGGATTTCCTCCAAATATAACTGGGGATTCTATAGGTTCTACAGAAAAAATTTTTATATTTGGAAACTTATTTTTTAATACTTCTCCTATTCCAGTAATATGACCTCCAGTTCCTACTCCTGTAATAAAATAATCTATTCCTTGAGTAAAAGCATTGATGATTTCCTTTGCCGTTGTATTTTTATGTATATTGGGATTTGAAATATTATCAAATTGTTTTGGCATCCAAGAATTCGGAATAGTTTCAATTAATTCTTCCGCTTTTTTAATAGCCCCTTTCATTCCATATTCTTTTGGAGTAAGAACAAATTTAGCTCCGAAAATAGAAAACAATTTTCTTCTTTCAAGACTCATAGATTCTGGCATAACTAGAATCAGACGGTATTTTTTAACAGAACAAACCATAGCTAATCCTATTCCTGTATTTCCAGAGGTTGGTTCTATAATAATATCTCCTTTATGAATAATACCTTTTTTCTCTGCATCCTCTATCATCGATAAGGCTATTCTATCTTTTATACTTCCTCCAGGATTATTTTTTTCTAATTTCATCCATACTTGATGATCAGGAAATAATCTTTTAAGACGTACATGAGGTGTATTTCCGATAGTTTTTAAAATACTATCAACTTTCATTTCTTTTTTTTTTTTTTTGTTTTGATTATATCTTATATCATATAATTAATGGGATCAGGGAAAGGACTATTATTTCTCATTCTAATTTCACTTTTCTGATATACTATAGAAAAAGGAGGAATACTTTTTGTAACCCAAACATTCCCTCCAAGTACACTATCATGACCGATCACAGTTTCTCCTCCTAGAACAGTAGCTCCAGCATATATTGTAACTCGATCTTCTATTGTTGGATGACGTTTTTTATTGGCTAATTTTTTATCTACATAAATAGCTCCTAAAGTTACTCCTTGATATATTTTAACTTTATTTCCTATTTCTGTACTAGAACCTATCACTATTCCTGTTCCATGATCAATAGCAAAAGCCTTTCCTATTTTTGCAGATGCATGAATATCTACTCCAGTTTTACTATGTGCATATTCGGTAATTAATCTTGGAATAATTGGAATTTTTTGAATCCATAATTGATGTGCTATCCTATATAATGCAGTGGCAAAAAAACCAGGATAAGAAAGAAATACTTCTTCTATAATTGTTGCGGCAGGATCTGATTTCAATATTTCATCAGCATCTATGATTAATGTTTGATAAATATTAGGAATTTTATGAAAAAAAATTTGAGTAAGAGTTTTAGACTCTTTATCATTTATATTTAATTCAATAAGAATATCATATAAATGTTGTTGTAATTTTTCGTAATCTTTTTTAAAAAAAACGAGATGAGTCAAAATATTTTGATTGGGAGTAAATAAAGTATGAAATAATTTTTTAACAAAATTTTCAGATTTTTTTTTATCAGGATAAATATTTCTATTTTTATTGTTTTCAAGTATTGTTCTTAAAAATCTAACATTTTCTAACATTTATTTTTGGATTAAATTGTTTTTATATCAACACAAACACATTTACTGTTACGGTGTAATTCATTTCTAAAATAAAAATCCATTTTATTTCATTTCTATATTTTCTTTTTTCTAAAGAAATTAAACTTTAACGTAATCGTAATATTACTATTTTACAAACAAAATTATCTTTTAAAATTTTGTTGATAAGTTCCAATTCTCGTAAAAAAATATTTAACTCTATTTTAGATTTAAAAAAAATTATTTGGTTATCAATATTAAACCCTGTTAAAACTACATTTTACTGTAAAAAAAAAGTTCAAAAAAAATACTTCAATTTATCTTTTCTTATACAGAAAATAGAAACATAAAATTTAATCTTTTTGAAAAACTCGATATACATTTTTTTGATAAAGTTTTCCATTTCATCTTTTCCATTCATGACCATAAAAATAAAACCCCTTCGAATTATTCAAAGGGATGAGAATTAATTATCCTGTAATTACGCAAATATAAGAATTTCTTTTTTTTAAAAAAACATGTTATATTATATCAAATTTTTCGAATTTTTTGTTCATGAAAAAAATTGCAGTTAATAATCCTATTGTAGAAATGGATGGAGATGAAATGGCCAGAGTTATATGGAAATACATAAAAAAATATTTTATTTTTCCTTATTTAGATATAAATATTATTTATTTTGATTTGGGAATAGAAAATAGAAATAAAACAGATGATCAAATTACTATAGATGCTGCTTATGCTATAAAAAAATATCATGTAGGAATTAAATGTGCAACAATTACACCAGATGAAGATAGAATGAAAGAATTTCATCTAAAAAAAATGTGGAAATCTCCAAACGGAACCATTAGAAATATTATTGATGGAACTGTTTTTAGAGAACCTATTATAATAAAAAATATTCCTCGCTTTATTCCAAATTGGATCAATCCTATATGTATAGCTAGACATGCTTATGCAGATCAATATCAAGCTACGGATTTTATTGTTAAAAATAAAGGTAAATTATATATTTCTTTTATTCCAGATAACAAAAAAAATAAATCAATAAAATTAAAAATTCATCATTTTATGGGCCCTGGAATAGCCATGGGGATGTATAATACAGATCAATCTATTTATGGATTTGCTCGTTCTTGTTTTAATTACTCTGTATATAAGAAATGGCCACTTTTTTTATCGACTAAAAACACTATATTAAATATATATGATGGAAGATTCAAAAATATTTTTCAAGAAGTATATGATAATGAATTTAAATCAAAATTTGAAAAACTACAGATCATTTATGAACATCGTCTAATTGACGATATGTTAGCAAAAGCTATTAAATCAAATGGAAAATTTATATGGGCTTGCAAAAATTACGATGGAGATGTGTTATCAGATTGTGTAGCTCAAGGATTTGGATCATTAGGAATGATGACTTCTGTTTTACTTACTCCAGATGGTAAAACTTTAGAATCTGAAGCAGCTCACGGAACTATTACAAGACATTATAGATTACACGAAAATGGAAAAGAAACATCCACAAATCCCATTGCTTCTATTTTTTCTTGGACTCGTGGTCTTAAACATCGTGCTTTTTTAGATAAAAATAGAGATTTAGAATCTTTTTCGGAAAAAATAGAACAAACATGTATAGATTTTATAGAATCTGGAAAAATGACTAAAGATTTATTTCAATTATCTCGCAAAAATAAAAATAACTATTTAAGTACTAAAACCTTTCTTCAAGAACTAAAAATGTTTTTTGATAGAAGAATTAATAAAAATATATAGTTTTATATTTATATTAATTTTTTTATAATTTCTTTTCTTCTAAATTTATCCAATAAATTATCTGTAAAATGAGAAATAAAAAAAATGTTTTTGGGTTTATAAAATTTTTTTTTACCAGAAAAAAGATAATTTGGAATATGGAATGAAAATGGTTTTCCTTCAATAACTAATATAATTTTTTCTCCTAAAATTTTATCTGGAATTGAGGATATAAAAAATCGTTTTTCATAAGGAATAAAACAACTAATTTTTTTCTCTATTAACTCTGGAATAATTTTAATCCCTCCACTATTAATAACATTATCATATCTACCTATCCAAATAAATGTTTTTTGAGATATCATATGAACGATATCATTTGTTTGTATAAATGAATATGGATAAGAAATGCCTAAACAATTTCTATGGTCTACACTCAGATGAACATCTTGAAATGATTTATAAAAAATAGATTTATTGGATCCATTAATTTTCTTTATGGCTATATGGCCTAAAGTTTCTGTCATTCCATAAGTGGCATAACAAATCGTTGAAACATTTTGTAATTTTTTTTTCAAAAAATTTGATATAGAACATCCTCCTATTAAAACAATTTTAATATTTCTTAATTTTTCTAAACTAAAAAAAACTTGTATAGGAACCATTGATGTAATATCAAAATATTTTTGAATATTTTTTAAAGGATTAGATGATGGAGGAACACAATATATTTTCCATTTAAAAATAATAGCACGAACTAAAAACATTTTAGCCGCTATAAAATCTGTAGATAAACATAATAAACCTCGAACTCCTTTTTGATTAAGTTTTAAGAATTCTACAGTTTTTATAGCTCTTTCATACATATGTTCTTTATGTAAAGAAATAATTTTAGGAACACCAGTCGAACCAGAAGTTAAAGATGATAACATAGGTTTATTATCATACCAATTTTCTAAAAAAGAAAAAATATCCTTTTTCCAATAACTCTTTTCTTTTTTTTTCTTTCTTAAAAAATAAGAAAAAGTTAATTTTTTTTTGTAAGAAAAATCAATCCACATTTTTTATTGATTTAATAAAATTTTTATTTTCCATTTTATAAATGAATTATACCAAATAGAACCATTGTAAATTCTTAAAGGAGAATTCCAATTATTTACATATAAAATTCCTGTATTCAATCCATGGACATTTTTATTATTATATTTTTTTTGCATTATAAAAATCCATTGAGCAATAGCGTTGATTCCAATATTACTTTCCAAAGAAGAACTAATACTCCATTTTATTTTTCTTTTTTTGGCTTCTAACATCCATTCTTCAGACCCATAAAATCCACCATTTATACAAGGCCTTAATATAAGATGTTGAGGTTGAATAATATTCAATAATTTTTTTTTTTCTATTAATTTATTAATATTTACTAATTCTTCATCTAATGCTATAGGTAATTTTGATTTTTTACATATTTTTGACATATCTTTCCAATTTCCAGATAATATAGGTTGTTCTATAAAATCAACTATATCCAAATCATAAAATTTATCTAAATAATATAAAGCTTTACGGCTATTTTCAAAACAACCATTTGCATCTACACGTATTTTTATAAATGGATATTTTCTTTTTATTTCTTTTAAAATAAGATACTGGTCATTAAAAAAATTTTTGTTTATTTTTATTTTTATAAATGAAAAACCTTTCATAATTTGATTTTCCATTTCGTTTATTGCATATTTTTTATTCTTAAAAGAATTCAACCACATTAAACTATTTACAGGGATTCCTTTTATTCCATAAATAAATTCAGAATCATATAATATTGGAAATTGATTTTTAAAGCTTAAAAAAGCTTGTTCTAATCCAAATAAAATAGATGAATATGAAATATATTTATAATAATAATATATTTCTATTTTTTTCAAAAAAACAATTTTCTGAGAAAGATTTTTTAATTCTATTTCAAATCTTTTTAAGTTTTTAAAAGCATATTGGTCCAATATTGGATTACATTCTCCTATTCCTATTTTATTATTTTGTGTTATTACAATAAACCATATAATATTTTTTTTAAATATTCTGTTAGAATTAAATATTGTTTTTTTGAAAAAAAACGTTTTTTTTTTCAAAAAACAATTAAGATGGATTTGATTTTTATTCATTAAATATGAATGGTTTTTTCCTGTTCTAATAAAATTAATTCTTTTCCTTTTTCATAAAATTTTTTTTTTGCTTCTTCTCGATCAATGCGAATATCTTCAAAAGTATCATAATGAACTCCTAATATTTTTTCAGATTTTAAGAAATCTGAAGCCATAATCGCTTCTTCGATATCCATAGTATATTTTCCTCCTATCGGTAAAATAGAAAGTTTTAATTTTCCAAAAATAGGAATAAGATTCATTTCATACATGACGGATGTGTCTCCTGATATATATAAATTCCCTTCATCTGTATGAAAAAGAAAACCGCCTGGATTTCCTCCATAAGTTCCATCATTAAAAACACTAGAATGAGCAGCCCAAGTATATTTTAATTTTCCAAAAGGAAAAGAGATAAAAGATCCATAATTGATTCCATATGTTTTTATCCCTTTCTTTCCAAAAAAATTAGATATTTCGTAATTAGAAATCACTAAAACATTATGAAATTTATGCGAAAATAATTCCACATCACATACATGATCATAATGTGCATGAGTTAATAAAATATAATCTATTTTTTTAAAAAATTTTAAAAAATTTTTTTTTCTATTTCTAAAAATAGGATTTTCAGAAAAAAAAGGATCTATTAATATAGATTTACCGTGTATTTCTAACATGCATGTACTATGAGAAAAAAAAGTAATTTTCATAATTTTATTATAATTTATAATCCGATGCTAAATACATATAAAAAAGTAAGTATTACCAATTTTTTCAACTCTAAATTGAATAATTTTTTTTCTTTTATTAAAATTATTTTTCTAATATGAAATATTAGAAGAATAGAAATAAAAATGAAAAATAACCATTGATAAGTATTTTTTTGATTTAAAAATATAAAATATCCACCAAAAAATATTGAAAATAATATAATAAATACATGATATAATTTAGCGTATTTTATCCCTAACCATACAGCCATTGTGTATTTTCCACTTTCGTAATCATTTTCTAAATCTCTCATATTATTCACATTCAAAACTCCTACATTTAAAAATCCTATAGATAAAGAAAGAAAAAACATATCCATACACAAAGTATGTGTATATAAAAAAGAACTTCCTCCTACTGAAAAAAAACCAAAACAAATCATAACAAATAAATCGCCCATTCCTACCTTATGTCCATAAGGATAATCACCAATAGAATACTTTATAGAGCTATATATACATATAAAAATTCCTATAAAATATAGGAAAAAAATAAAAATGTTTTTAATGCTATTATAAAGCAATGTAACTCCTGATAAAAAAGATAATATGGATAATATAAAGATTGCTTTTTTCATTTCTGATAAAGAAATCAAACCACGCTGTATTGTTCTTTTAGGCCCTATTCGTTTGATATTATCGACTCCTGTAATACTATCTCCATAATCATTTGAAAAATTAGCCAATATTTGTAATAATAAAGCAGTAATAATACATAAAATATATGATGTAGTTATACATTCATTTGTTCTGGATTTAGATATAAGATAACTTAAAGTTATTCCAGAAAAAGATAAGGGTAAAGTATGAATACGTGCTGCATAAATCCAATGTTTTAATTTCATAAAAATTTAGGAAATTTTTTAAAATTTGGAGATCTTTTTTCTAAAAACGCTTTTTTTCCTTCTTGAGACTCTTCCATCAAATAAAACATTAAAGTAGCATCTCCTGTTAATTGCATTAATCCATGTTGTCCATCCAATTCTGCATTTAAACTACGTTTTATCATTCTTAAAGACATGGGGCTTCTTTTTTGTATAATCTTGCACCATTCTATGGTTTTTTTTTCTAACTCATTTCTTTTTACAACTTTGTTAATCAACCCCATATCTAAAGCTTCTTTAGCGGTATATTTTTTACATAAAAACCACATTTCTCGTGTTTTTTTTTGTCCAATATGACGAGCTAAATATGAACATCCGAAACCTCCATCAAAAGAACCTACTTTTGGACCTACTTGACTAAAAATAGCATTATCTGAAGCTATAGTTAAATCACAAACAACATGTAAAACATGTCCTCCTCCTATGGCATAACCATTAACCATGGCTATAACTGGTTTAGGAATTTCTCTTATTTTTTTATAAAAATCCAAAATATTCAATCTTGGAATTCCATTCTTATCTAAATATCCACCCATTCCTCTTGTAGTTTGATCTCCTCCAGAACAAAAAGATTTTTCACCAGAACCTGTTATAATTAATACATCTATATCTTTTCTGTTATTACATATATTTATAGCGTCTATCATTTCATTGACCGTTTCTACACGGAATGCATTATGACACCATGGCCTGTTAATTTCTATTTTTGAAATTCCTTCTCCAAAAGAAAATAAAATATCTTCATATTTTTTAACTGGAATCCAGTCTATAGTATAATTCATAATAAAAAAATTAAAAATTGATGTTTATTTTTACAAAATAACAAAAAAAAGAGATTTTATTATGTTATGTATCGTAATATGTTATCTATATCTATAGGAGTTTTGATAAGTATAGTGGAAATACTTTATGCTATTAAATTTTTGAAAAAATGGTTTATAGAAATAGAACTTATTCCATTAAGAAAATTCAAATATATTTTGATTAAAGCTCCCACTGAATTTTTTATAGTCCTGATTTTTTTTTATGCTTTTAGTGCTTTATTAGGAGGAATCATAACAGCTTTTATTGCGAAAAATGCAAAAAAAGCTTATTCTATATTGACAGGTTTTATTCTATTTTTCATAGCATTATTTCATATATTCTTTTATCCATTTCCACTATGGTTTAAAATAATAATATTACCCCTTTTTTTTCCTTTTTCATATATAGGAGGAAATTTTATAGAATTTTTACAAAGAAAAAAATGGATCAATTAATAAATAAATAAATCCAAATATATATCCAATCAAGGCTATCCAGCTAATTTTTTTTAAGTACCAAAAAAAATCTATTTTTTCCATACTCATAGTTGCTACTCCTGCAGCAGATCCTATCAGTAAAATACTTCCTCCAGTTCCAGAAACATAAGCTATAAAGTGCCATAGATCATGATTAATAGGATAAGAAAACATAGCTATAGTAGCAGCTACTAAAGGTACGTTATCTATGATGGAAGAAATCAACCCCAATAAAAAAGTAGTTATTTTCCACGTGTAAACTGTTTCATGAATCCAATGAGATAGATGATCTAATTTTCCTATAGCTTCCAAAGCAGAAACAGAAAGTAAAATACTCAAGAAAAATAAAATACTAGAGATATCTATTTTTTTGAAAATATCATCAAAAATAGATTTTGATTTATATTTTTTTGATGCTATAAAAAGCATAATCCCTAAAGAAAACATCATCCCCATATATGGAGGAATTCCTATTATAGTTTTAAAAATAGGAACAAGTAATATGAGAAATAAACCTATTTTTAACATAAAAAAACCTCTTTTTAGTGAATCTTTTGAAAGATTCCCATTTTTATTTATTTGAATATATCCATTGAAAATAGGGATGTAAGAAGCTATTAAAGTAGAAATAACCATACATAATACGGATGGTATAAATATTTTTTTTATTAGATAAATTGTAGTTACTTTATTAGAAATCCACAACATAGTTGTGGTTATGTCTCCAATTGGAGACCAAACACCTCCTGCATTAGCAGATATAATAACTAATCCTAAATAATATAAACGATCCTTATAACTGATAACTATTTTTCTCAAAAGAGAAATTATAACCATAGTGGCTGTAATATTATCTATGATAGCAGATAATAAAAAAGAAGCTATACTTATAATCCATAAAAATTCACGTTTTGTTTTTTTTGTAGAAAAAAGCTCTTTTAAAGCCTCAAATCCAGAATATTTTTCGATAATGGATATAATAGACATAGATCCCACAATAAAAAAAATAATTTCAGATGCTTTTCCTAAGTGAAGTAATAGTAAGTATTTAGGATTTTTTCTCAGTATCAATTGTTGATCTAGTTCATACTCATAAACGGGAATGTTAAGAAATAAAATTAAAGACCAACAAATAGTAGCCATCAAAATAGATGAAATGACTTTGTTCACAGAAAAAAAATCCTCAAGAGTAATTAATAAATATCCCAAGATAAAAATTAAAATTACCATTGATTTTTATATTACTCCTATTTTAGATTGAAGATTTAATTCCATTTTGAATAAATGGAATATTTTCCGAGTTCATTTTCAATACGTAATAATTGATTATATTTTGATATTCTTTCAGAACGACATAAAGAACCTATTTTAATTTGTTCAATATTAAACGCAACGGAAAGATCTGCTATAAAAGTATCTTCAGTATCTCCCGAACGATGAGAAATAATATTTTTATACTTATTTTTTTTAGCTATATGAATTGTTTCAATTGTTTCTGTTAGGGTTCCAACTTGATTAACTTTAATTAAAATAGAATTTGCTATTTTTTTATTTATTCCTTCATTTAATTTTTTTACTTGTGTAACAAAAAGGTCATCTCCGACCAGTTGTATTTGATCTCCTATTTCATCACTTAATAATTTCCATCCTTCCCAATCATTTTGATCCATTCCATCTTCAATAGATATTATTGGATATTTTTTAACTAAATAAGATAAATAAGAAACATGTTCTTCTCTCGATTTTATCAAATTTTTTTCGTTTTTTTTTGATTTTTCAAATATAGAATAATCATATCTATCATTTTCATAAAATTCGGAAGCAGCACAATCTATGGCGATTCCTACTTGATCATAAGGTTCATAATTAGCCATATATATAGCTTCCAATATATGATCCAAAACATCTTCAACTCCGTTAAGATTCGGAGAAAAACCCCCTTCATCGCCTACATTAGTGGAAAAACCTTTTTCATTTAAAATATTTTTTAGTTGATAAAATATTTTATGTCCTATTTGAATAGCTTCTATAAAAGTATTTGCTTTTATAGGAACTATCATAAATTCTTGAAAAACTATAGAAGGGATATTTGAATGTTTCCCTCCATTAATTATATTTATTAAAGGAATAGGAAGAAAACAAGCGTATATTCCTCCTATATATTTGTAAAGAGGAATATTTAATTCATTAGATGCTGCTTTTGCTGTTGCTAAAGATATAGCTAAAATTGCGTTAGCTCCTAATCTTTTTTTATTTATCGTTCCATCTAGTTCCAACATTAATTTATCAATACAAATTTGATCTAGTACAGATTTTCCAATTAATTCAGGAGCAATAATATCATTAATATTTTGAACAGCTTTTAGAACTCCTTTTCCCAAAAAAATATTTTCTTTTTGATCACGTAATTCAAAAGCTTCATTTTTTCCTTTTGATGCTCCAGATGGAACAGAAGCACGTCCTAGTATATCGTTTTCTGTTATAATATCTACCTCTACAGTAGGATTTCCTCTTGAATCTAATATTTGTCTAGATTGAATATTCTTAATTTTACTCATTATTCATTATTTTATTTTTTTTCTTACTACGTCTGACAGATTTGAGTCTTTTTTTAGAAGTATAGATTTCATTAAAATCTACTAATTCTATAAACGAAAGAGGAGCTTGATCTCCAAAACGAAATCCAGTTTTTATGATTCTAGTATATCCACCAGGACGATTTCGAACTTTTTCAAAAATATTTTGAAATAATTCTGATACCGCAGTTTTATCTCTTAAATAAGAAAAAATGTTTCTTTTAGAATGAGTAGTATTAATTTTGGATTTTGTAATAATAGGTTCTATATACTTTCTTAAAGCTTTAGCTTTAGCTAAAGTAGTAAAAATTCTTTTTTTCTTTATAAGAGAGGAAGCCATATTGGAAAGAAGAGATTTTCTATGTCCACATTTTCTTCCTAAATGATTATTTTTATTTCTATGCTTCATTATAATGATTCAATCTATAACTACTATAATTATGATTCCTTCAATTGATATTCTCCTACATTCATACCAAAATATAATCCTTGTTTTTTCATCTGACTTTCTAACTCATCTAAAGACTTTTTTCCAAAATTTCTCATTTTTAACATATTATTTCTACTACAACTTACCAAATCTGCTATAGTAGTTATAGAAGCTGATTTTAAACAATTTTTTGTACGAACAGATAAATCCATATGATTTAATTTAGATTTTAATAATGTTCGCATACGTATAAACTCTTCATTATATTTTTGATCCTTATTAATTTTATCTTGTTTTTTTTCCCCTATTTTTTCGTAAGAAAAAATAGAAAAATACTGAATCAATATTTTTGACGCTTCCATCAAAGCTAATTTTGGACAAATGGATCCATCTGTTTTAATTTCTAATGAAAGATTTTCAAAATCAGTTTTTTGTCCAACACGACAATTTTCTATTGTATATTTTACATTTTTAATAGGAGTAAAAATAGAATCTATTGGGATGATATCAATTGATTCTTCTTTATTTTTTTTATTTTCTTCTGCAGGAACATAACCTCTTCCTTCTTCAATTGTAAAACTTATATCCAAAGGATATAATTCATCTTTATGACAAATTACTAAATCATCATTTAAAATTTTAAATCCAGAAATAAATTTATTTAAAATTTTTCCTGTTACTTGTTTTTCATGATTGATATAAACATTAACCGTTTCTTTATAAGTTTTTGATATTTTTTGTTTAAAACGAATTTTTTTAAAATTTAAAATAATTTCAGTCACATCCTCAATTACTCCTTCTATAGTAGAAAATTCATATTTAACTCCTTTTATTTTAATAGAAGTCACTGCAAATCCTTTTAAAGAACCCAATAACACTCTTCTTAACGCATTTCCCAAAGTAATCCCATATCCAGGTTCTAAAGGTTTCAAATTAAAAACCCCTTTATTATCTGAAAAGTCAGATATTGTAATTCTATCAGGTTTCACAAGATCTAAAATAGTCATATAATTGATTTACTATTATTTTATTTTTATTTTGAATAAAATTCAACAATTAATTGTTCTTTAATATTTTCAGGAATTTGCATTCTTTTTGGCATTGTTCTAAATACTCCAAACATATTTTGTTCATCCAAAATCAACCATTCTACTAATGGACCTGTTTTTTTTTGCATAGAATCTAATATAAGAGGATGTTTTTTAGATCTTTCTTTTATTCCTATTTGATCTCCAGGTTTTAATCTAAAAGAAGGAATGTTAACTACCTGATTATTCACAATAATATGTCTATGCGAAACAATCTGACGTGCAGAAGATCGAGATGGAGCAAATTTTAACCTAAAAACTATATTGTCTAAACGACTTTCACATGCTTGTAACAATAATTCTCCCGTTATTCCTTTTTTTCTTGCCGCTTCAAAAAATAAACTTTCAAATTGTCGTTCTAATATTCCATAAGTATATCTCGCTTTCTGTTTTTCTATTAATTGAATAAAATATTCTGAACGTTTTCCTCTTCGTCGATTGCTTCCATGTTGACCTGATGGATATTTTCTTCTATGAAAATACTTATCTTCTCCATAAATACATTCTCCAAATCTTCTAGATATTTTGGTTTTAGGTCCTATATATTTTGCCATAATTTATTTTAATTTATTAAACTCTTCTCCTTTTAGGAGGACGACAACCATTATGTGGCAATGGAGTGATATCTTTAATTACTGTAACAACAATACCAGAATTACTTAAAGCTCGTATAGCCGCATCTCTTCCAGATCCAGGACCTTTTACTTTTACTTCTACTTTTTTTATTCCAGCATTTAATCCTTCTTTTGCTACATTTTCTGCTACCATTTGAGCAGCATATGGAGTATTCTTTTTAGATCCTTTGAAATTCATTTTACCAGCAGAAGACCACGCAACAACATCTCCTTTTTTATTTGTTAAAGTTATAATAATATTATTAAAAGTAGCTTGTATATGTGCTTCTCCAATAGAATCTACTACAACTAATTTTTTTTTATTTCCCGTTCCAGATGATGATTTACCCATATTTATTTTGTGACTTTCTTCTTATTTGCTACAGTTTTCTTTTTTCCTTTTCTAGTTCTACAATTATTTTTAGTTTTTTGACCTCTCAATGGCAAACCTTTTCTATGTCTAGTTCCTACATAACAACCTATATCCATTAATCGTTTAATATTAAGTTGTATTTCAGATCTCAATTCTCCTTCAATTTTTATATAATCAGATATATATTTTCTAATTTTACTAATATCATCATCAGACCAATGATCTACTTTCTTATTTTCATCTATTCCAACAGAACAAAGTATTTTTTTTGATAAACTCTTCCCTATTCCATACAAATAGGTAAGACCAATTATTCCTCTTTTAGATTTTGGAAGATCTATTCCTGAAATTCTTACAGACATAAATGTTTAACCCTGTTTTTGTTTAAATCTAGGATTTTTTTTATTAATAATACGTAAACGTCCTTTTCTTCTAACAATTTTGCAATTATCAGTTCTTTTTTTTAAAGATGCTCTTGTTTTCATAAAATATAAATTTATTTAACACTCAATATCTATAAGTTATTCTTCCTCTTTCTAAATCATAAGAAGACATTTCTAATCTTACTTTATCTCCTGGTAATATTTTGATGTAATGCATTCTCATTTTACCTGAAATATGAGCTTTAACAATACATCCATTTTCTAATTCTACACGAAACATTGCATTTGGAGATGATTCAATGATTGTTCCATCTACTTCAATATGCTTTTGTTTAGCCATATATAACCATATATAATTTCATCATAATATACACAAAAAATTATTTATTTATAATTACTACGATATTTCATCATCATTAATCCATCATAATGATAGTTTAAAAGGTATATATTGACTTGTTGTGAAATATCTAAAATAACTCCTACTACAATTAACAATGATGTTCCTCCATAAAATAATGCAAAACTTTGATTTAAACCCATACGAAAAACAATGGAAGGTAATATTGCTATTATTGCTAATAAAATAGCTCCAGGTAAGGTTATGATTGATAATACATGATCTATATATTCAGCAGTTTCTTTTCCAGGTTTAATTCTCGGAATATGCCCTCCATTTCTTTTTAAATCATCAGCCATTTGATTTACTGGAATAGCAATAGCTGTATAAAAAAAAGTGAAAACTATCACTAGTATAGAAATAGTCAAATTATACCAAAAACCATAAATATCTTGAAAAAGATGAAAAAAATTTCTAAGTTTCATGTTTTTTATATGATCAGAAAAAGTTAATGGAAATAACATGATAGCTTGAGAAAATATAATTGGCATAACTCCAGCAGATGTCATCTTTAGTGGAATATATTGATGTTTTTTATGAATTAATTGGCTATCTAATCCTAAAGATAAGGATTTATAATGAGAAACATATTGTACTGGAATTTTTCTAACAGCTTGAATAATTATAACAGAAAATAAAATTACTAATAACCATAATAAAAATTCAAATAATAAAATAACTAATCCTCCATTTCCAATTTCCAATTTACTCAAAATTTCTTTGCTAATAGCATCTGGAAATCGTGCTATTATTCCAGACATAATAATTAGAGAAATTCCGTTACCAATTCCTTTATCTGTAATTTTATCTCCTAACCACATAGTAAATAAAGTTCCTGAAGTCAAAATCATGACTCCTATAATCCAAAACATACTTTTTCCATAAAAACTATTTAAATCAATTAAATAAGCCATATTAGAAGAAGAAAAAGGAATAAATTGTTGAGTTAAAGAAACAAGATATACAGGAGCTTGTATTAAACATATTCCTACAGTTAACCATCTAGTAATAAAACTAATTTGTTTTCTTCCACTTTCTCCATCTCTTTGTAGTCTTTGTAAAGAAGGAATAATTATACACATTAACTGGATTATAATAGATGCAGATATGTAAGGCATAATACCTAAAGCTAAAACTGATGCTCGATTAAAAGCTCCTCCTGTAAAAGAGGATAAAATTTGCATCAATCCTTTAGATCCTGAATTAAATTTATCAATAAAATCGCTAATCCCTAAGGGATTAACACCAGGAAGAGGTATATAAGCTCCAAAACGATATACTAATAATAAACCTAAAGTTATTATTATTTTTTTACGTAATTCTTTTAAATTCCAAATTTTACAAAAAGATATTACAAAATTATTCATAATAATTTAATCAACAGAGCTTCTCCTCCTATTTTTTGAATAGAAAATAAAGCTTTTTTACTAAATTTATATGCATATATTTTTAATGAAGTATGTAGTTCTCCTCTACCTAAAATTTTGACAAAATGATTTTTTCTAATCAAATTATTTTTTAAATAGAATTCTTTATTAATAAGAATATTTTTTTCTTGTTTTTGATTTATTTTATTAATACAATTTTGAATTGTATCTAAATTAATACCAACAATTTTTTTACTTTTTTTGAAATTTCTCCTAAATCCAAATTTAGGAATTCTTCTTTGAAGAGGCATTTGTCCTCCTTCAAATCCTTTTTTTTTAGAAAAACCTGATCTAGATTTTGCTCCTTTATGTCCTCTACCACAAGTACCTCCCTTCCCTGAACCTTGTCCTCTTCCTAATCTTAATTTTTTTTTTCTAGATCCATGATTTGGAGACAAAAAAAAATTATTATCCATTATATACTTTTTTTATGGGAATTCCTCTTTGTTTAGCTATGATATAAACATCTCTCATAAGACTTAATGCTTTTATAGTCGCTTTTATAATATTATGATGATTAGAAGATCCTTTAGATTTTGATAAAACATTTCTTAATCCTACTGCTTCAAGAACAGCTCTTAAAGGACCTCCAGCTATTATTCCTGTTCCATCAGAAGCTGGTTTAATAAGAATATGTGCTCCACCATATTTGGCTTCTTGTTCATGAGGGATAGTTCCATTACAAATACATACTTTATATAGACTTCTTTTAGCTTGTTCTCCTGCTTTATGAATAGCATCAGGAGCTTCTTTAGATTTTCCAAAACCATAACCTACTACTCCATTTTCATTTCCTTTAATAACAATAGCACTAAAACTAAAATATCGCCTTCCTTTAGTTACTTTACATACTCGAGTTACTCCTACTAGTTTTTCTTTTAATTCTAATCCTGTATATTTTATTTTTTTTTCTGACATTTTTTTAAAATTCTAATCCTATTTTTCTAATTCCATCAGCTAAAGATTTTATTCTACCATGATACAAATATCTCCCTTTATCAAACACTAATTTTTTTATTTTTAATTTTTTTGCTTTACTTCCTAATAATTTTCCGACTTCATATGCAAGTTCTATCTTACTTTTTTTTTTATCTTTATAAAATTCTTTCTCTTTTGAAGAAGATGAAACTAGAGTTTTTCCAGATAAATCATCTATGATTTGTGCATATATTTCTTTATTACTTCTAAAAACAGAAACTCTAGGTCTATTTAAATTTCCTAAAATTTTTTTTAATTTTTTCATTTTTTTTAAATTTAAGCAGATTTTCCTGTTTTTCTTCGAACTTCTTCTCCTAAATATCTAATCCCTTTACCTTTATAAGGTTCAGGAACTCTAAAAGATCTAATTTTTGCGGATATTATACCTAATAACTGTTTATCATAAGATTTTAAAATAATAATATAATTTTTTCCTTTTTCAGATTTTATTTCGACATTAAGTTCTTTAGGTAGTTGTATCATAATATTATGAGAAAAACCTAAATTTAAATCTAAAATTTCTCCATTATAAGAAGCTCTATATCCAACTCCTACCAATTCTAATTTTTTCTGAAATCCTTTTGTTACTCCTATAATCATATTTCTAATTAATACATGATATAGTCCGTGTAAAGATTTAGATTTTTTATTTTCTTGATTTCTAATAATTGATAATTCTTTTTGATTCAATTTTAATTGAAATTCTTTCGAAATTTTCTGACTTAGATTTCCTAAAAATCCTTTAATAAATATTTCATTGTCAATAATTTCTATATCTACATTTTCGGGAATAAAAATAATTTTTTTTCCAATTCTAGACATAATTTAATGATTTATCAATATATATAACATAAGACTTCTCCTCCTATTTTTTTATTTTTTGCTTGTTTATCTGTAATAATACCACTGGAAGTAGAAATGATAGCAATTCCTAATCCATTTAGAACTCTTGGCATATTTTTATATTTACAATATTTTCTTAAACCTGGTTTACTTATTCTAATAATCTTTTGAATAACAGAAGTTTTTTCTTGATAATATTTTAAAGCTATTTTAATAACTTTTCTATTGTCTTCTGCTTTGTAACCTAAAATATATCCATTTTCTAATAAAACACGTACAATTTCTTTTTTTATTTTAGAAGACGGAACTTCAAGAAGTTTATGTTTTGCTAAAATAGCATTTCTAATTCTAGTTAAAAAATCAGCAATTACATCCATATATTTATTATTTATTTACCAACTTGCTTTTTTTATTCCAGGAATAAGTCCTTGAGAAACTAAATTCCTAAAAACAATACGAGATACTCCAAACTGGCGCATATATCCTCTACATCTACCAGTAATGGTACATCTATTTCTTAAACGGACGGGAGAAGCATCTCTAGGTAATTTTTGTAATAATTCATAGTTTCCAGCTTTTTTTAAAGCTTTTCTTTTATTGGCATATTTTAAAACCATTTTTTCTCTTTTTTTTTGTCTTGCTTTCACAGATTCTTTCGCCATTCTTATTTTTTTTTAAAAGGAATTCCAAACAAAGATAAAAGACTTTTGGCTTCTTCATTTTTTTTAGCAGAAGTCACAAATGTGATATTCATACCCATATTTTTTTTTATTTTATCAATATTTATTTCTGGATAAATTATCTGTTCCATAATTCCCATATTATAATTTCCATAATTATCAAAACTATTTTCTTTCAATCCATTAAAATCTCTTACTCTAGGTAAAGAAATAACAATAAGTCTTTCCAAAAATTCATACATTCTAATTCTTCTTAAAGTCACTTTAACTCCTATAGGCATTCCTTTTCTTAGCTTAAATCCTGATTCATCATGTTTGGAATAACAAAAAATAGCTTTTTGTCCTGTAATATTCGTTATTTCATTCATGGAATGATCTATAAGTTTCTTATCCATAACAGATGAACCAACACCTTGGTGGACTACTATTTTTTTTAATATAGGAACTTCCATAATAGAAGTATACCCAAATTTTTTTATCATATCAGGAATTATTTTTTCTCTATAAAATTTTTGTAAATTAGACTGATAAATCATTATTATTTAATTTTTTTCAAATTAGATATATGTATCGGAGCCTCTTTTTCTATAATTCCTCCTTTAGGTTTTTTTGGAGTTGGTTTTACGTGTTTTTTGATGATATTTACCCCACGTATAATCACTCTTTTTTTTTTCCAAAAAATTTTTTCAATTATACCTTCAGTTCCTTTATAATTTCCTGATAAAACCAGTACTTTATCTTCTCTTTTTATCTTTTTCATAAAACTTCTTGTGCTAAAGAAATAATTTTCATATATTCTCTTTCTCTGAGTTCTCTTGCCACTGGACCAAAAACTCTTGTTCCTATAATTTCTCCAGAAGTATTGATTAATACACAAGCGTTATCATCAAAACTTATATAAGACCCATCTTTTCTTCTAGTTCTATTTTTTGTTCTGATTACTACAGCTTTACAAACTTGTCCTTTTTTAACTGTACTTCCTTTAGAAGTAGCTAGTTTTACGGTGACAACTATAGTATCTCCTAATGAAGCATATCTTTTTTTAGAACCACCTAAAACTCTAATAATTAAAACTTCTTTTGCTCCTGTATTATCTGATACTTTGCATCTAGATTCTTGTTGTAACATTGTAAAATTATAAATATTAAAATATTAATCAGATTTTTCTAATATGTTAACTAATCTCCAACATTTTTTTTTACTCAAAGGTCGTATTTCCATAATATTTACTTTATCTCCATTTTTAGATATATTTTTTTCATCATGAACCATATATTTTTTATTTTTTATAATGCTTTTTTCATAATATCTATGTTTTATTTTTTTTACTTCATATACAACAATAGTTTTATCCATTTTATCACTAATAACTATTCCTTGTCTTTGTTTTCTAATATTTCTAATTTTTTTTTCATATTTATATTTTTCTACCATTAATTTTCTTATTATATTCTGTTTTCAATTTAGCAATCTTTCTTCTAATAGATCGAATTTCCATAGGATTTTTAAGTGGTTTTATATGATGATTAAATTTAATATTTTGATATTTTTTTTGGTTTTCTTTGATTTGTTTCAATAAATCATGAACTGATAAACTTCTTATATTTAAACTATTCATAATCATATTTCATTAGAAATAATAAATTTCATTTTTATAGGAAGTTTTTGAGCCGCCAATCTTAATGCTTCTTTGGCTACTCCAATTTCTACTCCATCTATTTCAAATAAAATTCGACCCGGTTTCACTACAGATACCCAAAATTCAACAGGGCCTTTACCTTTTCCCATACGTACTTCTTGTGGCTTTTTTGTAGCAGGTTTATCTGGAAAAATATTAATCCACAATTGACCTTCTCTTTTCATGTATCTTGTAGCAGCAATTCTTGCTGCCTCCAGTTGTCTAGAAGTTATCCAAGCACCTTCTAAAGCTTTAATTCCATATAATCCTCTAGAAAGAAACAGTCCTTTTTTGGAATTTCCACGAATTCTTCCTTTTTGCTTTTTTTTATATTTCGTTTTTTTGGGTTGTAACATATATAAAAAAATTATTTTTTCTTTCTATTAAAATGATGATACTTATAACCTTTTTGTTTCTTTTGAGTTCCTAATAATGGAGACAATTCTCTTTTTCCATATATTTCTCCTTTCATGATCCATACTTTAATTCCTATACTTCCATACACAGTATGTGCTACAGCCATATGATAATCTACATCAGCACGAAAAGTTCCAAGAGAAATTCTCCCTTCTTTATAAGTTTCACATCTTGCCATTTCTGACCCATTCAGTCTTCCAGAAATTTGAACTCTTATACCTTGAGCATTCATTCTTATAGCAGAAAGAATAGATAATTTAATTGCTTTTTTATAAGAAATACGATTCTCTAATTGTCTCACTAAACCCTTAGCAACTAATGGAGCATCCAATTCAGGACGTTTTACTTCAGAAATATTAATTTGAATTTCTTTTTTAGTAAGTTTTTTTAACTCTTTTCTGACTGTATCCACTTCATCACCTCTTTTTCCTATCACAAGAGCAGGTCTTGAAGTCCTAATTGTGATTGTGATGAATTTTAAAGTTCTTTCGATAAAAACACGAGAGACTATTCCTTTTGGAAATCTAGCTTCTATATATCTTCTTACTTTAAAATCTTCTTGAATCCTATCCTTATAATTATTACACCAACTGGATTGCCATCCTGTTATAATACCAAGACGATTAACAATTGGATTTGTTTTCTGTCCCATAATAATTATATTTCTTTTATATTTTTTTTATCTAAAAACACAGTAATATTACTCGATCTTTTTCTTATTCTATGACCTCTTCCTTGAGGAACAGGACGTAATCTTTTTAAGGTTTTTCCTTGATCCACTCGAATTTCTTTTATATATAAAAATTCTTTTTCTTCAGAAAAAAGTTGATTATATTTTTTTTTCCAATTAGATAATAAAGAAAAAAGCAATTTTTTTAAAATTAAAGAAACTTTTTTTTTACTACTATAATTTAATAAATCTAAGGCTCGATAGATTTCTTTATTTCGAACTAAATTGGCTATTAATCTTATTTTTCTAGGAGAACTTCTGACTCCATTTAAAGAAGCTGAAACGATATTAGTATCCTGTTTCATATTACTCTAATTTTTTATTTTCAATTTATTTTTAGATCCAGAATGACCTCTAAAAATACGAGTAGGAGCAAATTCTCCAAGTTTATGTCCTATCATATTCTCTGTAATATAAACATTAATAAATTGTTTTCCATTATGGACAGAAAAAGTTTGTCCTACAAAATCAGGTAAAATAGTGGAAGATCTAGACCAAGTCTTAATAACAATTTTTTTATCTAGTTTTATATTATTTAAAACTTTTTTATACAATGTTTGGGATACATGTGGTCCCTTTTTCAAAGATCTTGCCATAATAATTAGTTACTTTTTTCTTCTTTGTAAAATATATTTATCAGAATATCGTTTTTTGGTACGAGTTCTAAATCCTTTAGCAGGTTGTCCTCTTCTATTTCTAGGAATTCCTCCAGAAGCTTTTCCTTCACCTCCTCCCATTGGATGATCCACAGGATTCATGGCAACACCTCGTGTTCTAGGTCTTTTTCCTACATGTCTTTTTTTTCCTGCTTTTCCATACCTTTCTAACTGATGATCTAGATTAGAAACAATTCCAATTGTAGCCATACAATTAATCATTATCATTCTAATTTCTCCAGAAGGAAATTTAATTGTTGCATATTTTTTATCTTTTGCAAATAATTGAGCAAATGATCCAGCACTTCTTGCTATTTTAGCTCCTTGTCCTGGTTTTAACTCTATACAAGAAATATGAGTTCCTAGAGGAATATCACTTAAAAAGGTAGAGTTTCCTATATTAAAAGGAATATTTTTACCTGAAATTACTTTTTGTCCGACTTTAAATCCTTCCATTGTGATAATATACCTTTTTTCTCCATCTTCATAATGAAGTAAAGAAATGAAAGAAGATCGATTAGGATCATATTCTATAGATTTTATAACAGCGTAAATTCCAAATTTTCTTCTTGTAAAATCTATAATTCGATATTTTCTTTTATGTCCACCTCCTAAATAACGCATAGTCATACGACCTATATTATTTCTACCTCCGGATTTATATTTTCCTTTTACTAAAGTTTTTTCAACTTTACGAGTTGTAAGTTGATTAAAAGAATTCACAATTCTAAAACGTTGACCTGGTGTTGTGGGTTTTAACTTTTTAACTGACATTAAATCTCTTTTTTATTTAATAAATCAAGTTTTTGATTTTCATAAAATTGAACAATAGCTTTTTTAACTTTATTAGTTCTTCCATAAAGAAATCCTTTTTTAGTATATTTAGATTTATCCTTTCTAGGATAAATCATTGTTCTAACGTTTTTGATAGAAAATCCGAATAATTTTTCTATTTCTTTCTTGATTTGAATTTTATTACAACTTATATCTACCGAAAAAGTATAAAAATTATATTTTTTT
Organism: Blattabacterium cuenoti; assembly: GCF_014251595.1. Lineage (NCBI taxonomy): Bacteria > Pseudomonadati > Bacteroidota > Flavobacteriia > Flavobacteriales > Blattabacteriaceae > Blattabacterium > Blattabacterium cuenoti. The sequence goes on from NZ_CP059192.1 coordinate 405,728, forward strand.
CCTCTATAAGATTTATCTGTCATAAAAGGTTTTATTAAAATCATAATTTAAATAGACAAAATTTGATAAATTTTATTAATGGAATTTTCAGAGAAAACAATATATGGAAAACTAATTAAAGAAAAACAATCCAATTCATTTACACTTAATAATTTAAACTTATTCAAATTTCTAGAAGATAAATATAAATTTTTATTTTTTTCTCCAATTATCATTAATGATTTTTTATTTTCTAATTGTAATGATTTTAATAAATTTAAAATTAATTTAGTCTTTGGAACATTTAATTTTAAATCTTCTATGATCATTATTTTATGATGTATTAATTTTTGTTCAATAATAAACCTTCTAACTATATTTTTGGTACGTTTGTTTAATTTCGTAAAATATTTTCTCGGTTTTGGACCAAAAACTCTTCCTCCTCCTCTAAAAATAGGATTTTTTATATTTCCTTTTCTAGATCCTCCAGTCCCTTTTTGTCTGTGTAATTTTTTAGTACTACCGGATAATTCTCCTCTTTCTTTAGACTTATGAGTTCCCTGACGTTGAGCGGATAAATATCTTTTTACTTCTAAATATAAAGAATGATTGTAAGATTTTTTTAAAAAATTTTTATCATTGAATTCTATTTTTTTATCAGTATAATTTCCTTTTATATCTAAAATTTTTAATTCCATTCTTTTTTTTGAATCATTAAGTATGAATTTTTAGTTCCTGGAACTGAACCTTTTAATATCATAATATTATAATCGAAATCAATTTTTAATATTGTTAAATTTTTAACAGTTACACTTTTTTTTCCCATTCTTCCAGCCATTTTTTTTCCTTTAAAAACACGTGATGGATCAGATCCAGCTCCTATTGATCCTGGAGCTCTTAAACGATTGTGTTGTCCATGGGTTTTTTCTCCTACTCCTGAAAAATTATGTCTTTTAACTACTCCTTGAAAACCTTTTCCTTTGGAAATTCCTTTTACATTAACTAATTCCCCTTCTTTAAATATTTTTATATTCACTGAACTACCCAAAATAAAATCAGATACTTTATTTGTTTTAAATTCCAATAATTTTTTTTTTGGACTTAATCCCGCTTTCTTAAAATGATTTAACAAACACTTATTAGTTTTTTTTAGTTTTTTATCATCTATTCCTAATTGTATAGAAAAATAACCATCATTTTCTATTGTTTTTATTTGAACTATATGACAAGGTTTTACTTCTAAAATTGTACATGATACGTTTTTTCCATTTAGTAGAAAAAAACTACTCATTCCTATATTTTTTCCTATTAATCCAGACATACTTTTATACTTTGATCTCTGCTTCTACCCCGCTAGGTAACTCCAATTTCATTAATGCATCTACTGTTTTTGATGAAGCATTATGAATTTGTAAAAGTCTTTTATGAGTAGGAAGAAAAAATTGTTCTCTTGATTTTTTGTTTACATGAGGAGAACGTAATACCGTAAATATTTTTCTTTCAGTAGGCAAAGGAACTGGCCCATTCAATATTACTCCTGTAGGAAGGACTGAATTTACAATTCTTTCGGCCGATTTATCTAATAAATTATAATCATAAGATTTTAATTTAATTTTTATATCATGACCCATAGTATATCAATTTTATTCTACTATTATTTTTTATTTCGATTTTTATTTTCAATAGCTATATTATTTATTACATTTTCAGGAACTTTTTCATAATGAGAAAATTCCATAACAGATGTTCCTCTACCAGACGAAAGTGTTCGTAATACGGTAACATACCCAAACATTTCTGATAATGGAACCAAAGCTTGAATTATTTTTATATTATTTCTACTGTTCATATTTTGTACAACACCTCTTCTACGATTTAAATCACCTATAATATCTCCCATATTTTCTTCTGGAATTAAAACTTCTAATTTCATAATGGGTTCTAATAAAATGGGTTTAGCTTTTTTGGATGCTTCTCTAAAACCCAATTTACCAGCTAACTCAAAAGATAATTGATCAGAATCAACCGAATGATAGGATCCATCTAATATGGTAACTTTTGCGCTATCTATTTCATAACCAGATAAAGGCCCGTTTTTCATCATCTCACGAAATCCTTTTTCTATAGAAGGAATATACTCTTTAGGAATATTTCCTCCTTTTATTTTGTTAATAAAAACCAAACCGGATCCACTTGTATTTCCAGGTTCTAATTTGAATAAAATATCTGCATATTTACCTCTCCCTCCTGTTTGTTTTTTATAAATTTCTCTATGTTCTACTAACCCCGTTAAAGCTTCTTTATATTCTACTTGAGGTTTCCCTTGATTTACTTCAACTTTAAATTCTCGTTTCATTCTATCTACAATTATTTCCAAATGAAGTTCCCCCATACCGGAAATAATAGTTTGACCTGTATAATTATCTGTTCTAACCTGAAAAGTGGGATCTTCTTCCATAAGTTTGGATAAAGCTAAACTCATTTTATCTATATCAGATTTATATTTAGGTTCAATAGCTAACCCAATAACAGGTTCAGGAAACAATATTTTTTCTAATAAAATTGGATGTTTTTCATCACATAAAGTATCTCCTGTTTTAATATCTTTAAAACCTACTACAGCGGCTATATCTCCAGCTCCTATTTTATCAACTGGATTTTGTTTATTGGCATGCATTTGATATATCCTAGAAATACGTTCTTTATTTCCAGATCTAGCATTGAAGCTATAAGAACCTGATTCTATTTGTCCAGAATAAACTCTAAAAAAGGCTAATCGACCAACAAAAGGATCACTCGATATTTTAAAAGCTAAAGCAGAAAAAGGCTCATTTTCACTAGGTTTTCTTTTTTCTTTTTTTTGATTAATAGGATTAGTTCCTACTATATCTTTGACTTCAAGAGGAGAAGGTAAATATCTACATATAGCATCCAATATAGCTTGAACTCCTTTATTTTTAAAGGAAGATCCACATAAAATAGGAATTACTTTCATTTTAATCGTATTCTTTCGTAAAGAAAGAATAATATCCTCTTGTGAGATAGAAGAATAATTTTCGTTTCCATATAAAAATTTCTCCATTAGTGCATCATCATATTCAGATAAGGTTTCAAGAAGTTTATTTTGATAATCATCAACTATATTTTTCATATCTTCTGGAATAGGAATTTTATGATATGTCATTCCATAATTTTTTTCATCCCATATAATTGCTTGATTAGCAATCAAATCAATAACTCCCTTAAAATTATCTCCAATACCAATAGGTATTTGTAAAGGAACTGGATTTGCTCCCAAAATTTTTTGTATTTGAGAACATACATTAAAAAAATCAGCACCTTGACGATCCATTTTATTTACAAAAGCAATTCTAGGAATTGAATATTTATCTGCTTGTCTCCATACGGTTTCAGATTGTGGTTCTACTCCATCTACTGCACTAAATAAAACTACCATACCATCTAAAATTCTCATAGATCTTTCCACTTCAACGGTAAAATCCACATGTCCTGGAGTATCTATAATATTAATTTGATATTTTTTTTTGTTATAGATCCATTCACAACATGTTGCTGCAGAAGTGATGGTTATTCCACGTTCTTGTTCCTGTTGCATCCAATCCATAGTAGCGGCGCCATCATGAACTTCTCCTATTTTGTGATTTATTCCTGTATAAAATAAAATTCTTTCTGTAGTAGTAGTTTTTCCTGCATCAATATGTGCTGCAATTCCTATATTTCTTGTATATTTTAAATCTTTTGCCATAATAAAATAAACAACTAAAATCTAAAATGTGAAAAAGCTTTATTCGCTTCGGCCATTTTATGAATATTTTCTTTTCTTTTCACAGCTTCTCCTTGTTCTTTAAAAGCGTCCCATGTTTCATATGCTAATTTATGAGCCATTGTTTTTTCATTTCTAATAGAAGCACAAGATATCAACAATTTCATTGCTTTTGTTATTTTACTATGAGAAGAAACTGCTACAGGAACTTGAATATTAGATCCTCCCATACGACGACTTCGAACTTCTACATGAGGCATCACATTTTTTAACCCCTCCTTCCATATTTCCAATGCTGTTTTTTCTTCCTCTTCTTTTTCTTTAATGGTGTCTATTTTTTTCATAGCGTTATAGAATATAGTATAAGCTATATTTTTTTTTCCATTTTTCATTAAATGATTCACAAATCGTGTTACTAGAGGATCATGATATTTAGGATCTGGAAAATATATTTTTTCTTTTTTTTTAACTTTTCTCATTAACAGTTTAATCTTTTTTAGCTATTTTAGCTCCATATTTACTTCTACTTTTTCTTCTTCCATTTACTCCAGCTGTGTCCCTAGCTCCTCTTACTATTTTATATTTGACTCCGGGTAAATCTTTTACTCTCCCTCCTTTAACCAATACTATTGAATGTTCTTGAAGATTATGGCCTTCTCCTGTTATATAACTAATAACTTCTCTACCATTTGTAAAACGAACACGAGCTACCTTTCGCATAGCAGAATTGGGTTTCTTGGGTGTAGTAGTATAAACTCTAGTACACACTCCTCTTTTTTGAGGACATAATTCTAAAGCTATAGATTTTCGTTTTTTAGCTACAGAAGAACGTCCTTTTCTAATTAATTGCTGTATAGTAGGCATATCCTATATTTAAAATGCAAATTATGCTATTTAATAATAAATTACAAAACTTAATCAAAAAATAAAATTAATTAAAATTAACATTGAAAATTATAAATCATAAATTTTTTTATTTTGAAAAGGGGCCTCTTCTAATGATTTCAAATTAAGTTCTTTGTAAATATAACGAAAAGTTGAAAGTAAACAAGGGGCGCCATCTACAATAGCAACATTATGTTCATAGTGAGATGAAATTTTGTTATCTATAGTTGTTATTGTCCATCCATCTTTGTGAAAAACAATTCCAGATGATCCCATGTTCACCATCGGTTCTATAGAAAGTACCAATCCTTCCTTTAATTTCATTCCTTTTCCTTTTTTTCCAAAATTTGGAATCTTAGGTTCTTCATGCATACTCCTTCCTAATCCATGCCCTACAAGATCTTTCACAATATTATAGCCTTTTTTTTCAATAAAAGATTGAATAGAATAACCTATATCTCCTATATTATTGTCACATTTACAATTGGAGATACCAATATAGAGAGATTTTTTAGAACAATCTAAAAATTTTTTTATCTCATAAGAAACCTTTCCAACTTCAAAAGTATAAGCATGTTCTCCGTAAAATCCATTCATATATACTCCACAATCTATAGACAATACATCTCCTTCAGATAAAGGATTTTGATTAGGAATTCCATGAACAACTTGATTATTTGGAGAAACACATAAAGTGTTTGGAAAATTATATAAACCTAAAAAAGCGGGTTTACCTCCATGATCACGAATAAAATTTTCTGCAAGTTTATCTAAATAAAGAGTATTAACTCCTGGTTTTACTTCTTTAGTTAACATTCCTAATGTTTTAGAAGCCAAAACAGCACTTTTTTTGATTAATATTATTTCTTCAATAGTTTTTATTTGTATCAAAATATTGATTATTTTATTTATAATATTTAATGATCATCGAAGTTCCAGTCATAATTTTAGGAATAGGAATTCCCATTAATTGTAAAATAGTAGGAGCTACATCCGATAAAACTCCTTCTTTCCTTAAAAGGATATTTTTTTTTTTTATATTCCTATCTAAAATAATAAAAGGAACTAAAGATGTAGTATGAGCTGTATGAGGGGTTCCATCTGAATTAACCATGTATTCTGCGTTTCCATGATCTCCTACTATAATAACTGTATATGAATTATTTATAGCTATTTCAGAACAATATTTTGCACATTTATCAACAATCTCACATGCTTTAATGGTTTCTTTCATTTTTCCTGTATGTCCTACCATATCTGGATTTGCAAAATTTAAACAAATAAAATCGGATTGCCTTTTTTTTAATTCAGGAACAATTTTATTCATAATATTTTCTGCACTCATTTCAGGTTTTAAATCATAAGTAGATACTTGAGGAGACTCACATAAAATTCTGATTTCTTGGTTAAAAGGACTCTCTTTTCCTCCCGAGAAAAAAAAAGTTACATGTGGGTATTTCTCTGTTTCAGCTATACGGATTTGTTGTTTTCCTTCTTTCTCTAAGATTTCACCCAAAGTATCGGCTAAATATTCTTTTTCAAAAAGAACGTGAATTCCTTTGTATTTAGGATTAAAACAAGTCATTGTTATATAATGAGATAAATGTATATTATTCATTTCTGAAAAAATAGCATTGTTTTTTGTTAAAAGTTCTGTTATTTGTCTAGAACGATCAGGACGAAAATTGAAACAAAAAACAATATCTCCATTTTTTATTCTCGAAATAGGAACTTCATTTTCATCAACCATTATTAATGGATATAAGAATTCATCTGTAATTCCATTATTATATAATTTCTCTATAGATGAAATAATATTTTTAGTATAGATTCCTTTTGAATGAACCATTGCATTATATGCTTTTATGGTTCTTTTCCATTTTTGATTACGATCCATTGAATAATATCTTCCTATTACAGAAGATAGTTTTCCAACATATTGTTCAGTGATATTCAAAAGTTTTTTTATATAAAAAATTCCTTTCTTTGGAGGAGAATCCCTTCCATCTGTAAAAACATGTATAAAAACGTTTCTTATTTTTTTTTCATGAGCTACTTTAAGTAAATAAAAAAGATGATCCATATGTGAATGAACTCCTCCATCGGATAGCAACCCAATAAAATGAATTTTTTTTTTATAAAAAGAAATTTTTTTAAAAAGAATATCTATTTTTTTAACAAACAGATGATTTTTTATAGATGTATTAATTTTCTCTAAACTTTGAATTACTTTACGACCAGATCCTAAATTGGTATGACCTACTTCTGAATTTCCCATTTGATCTTTAGGTAATCCAACTTCACATCCAGAAGCTTTTAATTTACTATAAGGATGATTTATAGAACAATAATCAATAAACGGAGTAAAAGCTTGTTGTATAGCAGAAGAATAATAATTTTTATAAGAAGAAATACCCCAACCATCTAAAATAATTAATATTAATTTTTTCATTTAATTCTATTTAAATATTTATTCTTTTGAATGAATTTATTTTTAAGTTGTTATCATATTTATTCATATGTTCTTGAACAGTAATTTCAGTATTTTTTATAAATTTTTGATTTAATAAAGTATTTTCTAATACAAATTTTTCAATTTTACCTTGAATTATTTTTTCTTTGATAAAATCAGATTGATTTTCTTTTTTAATTTGAGATTTAATAATTTCAATTTCTTCTTTTATTAAAAAATCTGGAATTTCTTCTTTATTAAGAAATAAAGGATTCATTGCGGCTATATGCATGGCTATATCTTTAGCCAAAGATTTATTTAATTTAGTAGAAAAACCAACTAATGTTGCAATTTTATTTGTATGATGAGTATAATTCATTACAAATGGAGAATTGATTTTTTCAAAAATTTTTAATTCTAATTTTTCTCCTACAACTCCCATTTGATTTGTGATCATTTCTTGAATACTTTCATATTCATTATACGGGCTATATAAAAAATCAATTTTATTGCTGAATAATAATGATTGTTTTGAAAGTGTAGACAAAAAATTCAAAAATTCAAAGTTTTTGGATAAAAAATCAGTTTCACAACTAATACCTATAATTGTTCCATAAGAATAATCGATATTAACGGAAGCAATAAGAGCTCCATCTTTTTTTTGATATGATGAACGATTAATTGCTATTTTTTCGCCTTTTTTTCTCAAAATATGAATAGCTTTATCTATATTTCCGTTAGAGTTAATCAACGCTTTTTTACAATCCATAATTCCAATACCGGTTATTTTTCTAAGTTGATTAATTTTTTGCACAGGAATTTTCATAAAATTTATTTTTTATTTTTGTGTTCATTTTTATTCATAGAAATTTCATATTGAATTGCTTCTGACACAAATTTTAAAATCACATCTATAGATTTAGAAGAATCATCATTAGAAGGAATCGGGTATTGAATACCATTAGGATCTGTATTAGTATCTACCATAGCAAAAATGGGAATCTTTAATTTTTTAGCTTCTGTCAGAGCTATTTTTTCTTTGTTGGGGTCTACCAAAAAAATACCACCTGGAATGTGATTCATGTTTGAAATAGTTCCTAAATTTTTGTATAACTTACCATATAATCGATCAATTAATAATCTTTCTTTTTTAGATAAAGTATCGAAAGTTCCGTTTTTTTTCATTTTTTCTATATTATTCATTTTTTTTACAGATTTACGAATCGTTGTGAAATTTGTAAGTAACCCCCCTAACCATCTTTCTGTAATACATGGCATATTTGAAGTTTTTGCATAATAGAAAACTTTTTCTCTAGCTTGAGCTTTTGTTCCTACAAACAATATTTTTTTTCCATTTTTTACTATTTTTTTTAAACCATTACAAGCTTCTTCTAATTTTAGAATTGTTTTTGATAAATCTATAATATGAATTCCTCCTTTTTTCATAAAAATAAAAGGACGCATGTTTGGATTCCATTTTCGTGCAATATGCCCAAAATGAACTCCAGCTTTCAATAAATCTTGGGTATTGATTTTCATTATTATTTTTTTAATTTTATCGTTTTGAAAATTGATATTTTTTTCTAGCTTTTTTTTGACCAAATTTTTTTCTTTCTACTTCTCTAGAATCACGAGTTAATAATCCTTCAGATTTTAGTTTGATTCTATTTTTTACATTTAATTGACAAAGTGCTCGAGATATAGCAAGACGAATGGCTTCTGCTTGACCATTAAATCCTCCTCCAAAAACTTTAATGTTTATATCAAATTGATTCAACTTTTTTATTATTTCAATAGGATACATTATTTTTTGATGAATATATTTTGGAAAGTATAAATCCCATTTTTTAGAATTAATGATTATCGATCCATTCCCTATTTTCAAATATATACGAGCAAGTGATCTTTTTCTCCTTCCTATAGTATGTATGATCATAAATTTTGTAATTTCAATAAAACGGGTTTTTGAGCTTGATGTTGATGTTCAGATTTTTTGTATACATGTAAATTTCTAATAATTAATCGTCCTAGACGATTTTTGGGTAACATTCCTTTGACTGATTTATATATTATCTTTCTTGAATCTTTATTCAACAAGTTTTGAATAGAAATTATCTTTTGACCACCTGGATAACCGGTATGATAAATATATTTTTTATTATTCCATTTTTTTCCAGTAAGCTTAATTTTATTAGAATTAATAACAATAACATGATCTCCGCAATTTATATGTGGAGAAAAAAAAGGTTTGTGTTTCCCCATGATAATACAAGAAATTTTAGTCGATAGTCTTCCTAAAATTTGATTTGTTGCATCTATTATTATCCAAGATTTTACTACAGTATTTTTTTTAGCTGAAATTGTTTTTAAACTTAAAAAATCCATGTTATTTTATTTATATTTTATCAATATAAGAAATTTTAAAAATTTAATGAATGACTTTTTGTCATAAAAAAATTTTTTTCATAAAAGCTTTTTATTGTCATATTTCCTCTTCCCTTTTATTTATAAAGTTATAAAGGTTTTATTTTGATTATGGCATAATGATTGAAGTGGTTCCTATTGAATAAAATTAACATATGAAAAAACGTAATAAAAATGAGTAAAATTATAGGTATAGATTTAGGAACAACAAATTCTTGTGTTGCTGTTATGGAAATCAATGATCCTGTTGTAATACCTAATTCAGAAGGAAAAAGAACGACTCCATCTATAGTCGCTTTTGTAGAAGGAGGAGAAAGAAAAATAGGAGATCCCGCTAAAAGACAAGCGGTAACTAACCCCCAAAAAACTATTTTTTCAATCAAAAGATTTATGGGAAGAATGTATTCAGAAGTTACTGAAGAATTGAAACATATCCCTTATAAAGTTATTAAAGGAGGAAATAATACACCTAGAGTTGATATAGAAAAAAGATTATATGCTCCTCAAGAAATATCTGCAATGATTTTACAAAAAATGAAAAAGACAGCTGAAGATTATCTAGGAGAAGTAGTTAATCGAGCTGTTATTACAGTTCCAGCTTATTTTAACGATGCACAAAGACAAGCAACTAAAGAAGCTGGAGAAATAGCAGGATTAAAAGTAGAAAGGATTATAAATGAACCTACTGCAGCTGCTCTTGCTTATGGATTAGACAAAAGTAATCAAAACAAAAAAATTGTTGTATATGATTTGGGGGGAGGAACTTTTGATGTTTCCATTCTAGAATTAGGAGATGGAGTTTTTGAAGTTTTGTCAACTAATGGAGATACTCATCTAGGAGGTGATGATTTCGATCAAGTTATTATTAATTATTTAGCTAATGAATTTAAATTAAAAGAAGGATTAGATCTTAGAAAGGATCCTATGGCTTTACAACGTTTAAAAGAGGCATCAGAAAAAGCAAAAATAGAACTATCTTCCTCCAATCAAACGGAAATAAATCTTCCTTATATTACAGCAACAGAATCAGGTCCTAAACATTTAGTTTTAACTTTAACTCGTTCAAAATTTGAACAATTATCAGAAAATTTAATACAACGTTCTATCAGTCCTTGTTCTCAAGCATTGAAAGATGCTAATTTAAACACTAAAAATATAGATGAAGTTATTTTGGTAGGAGGATCTACACGTATACCAAAAGTACAAGAAGAGGTTGAGAAGTTTTTTAGTAAAAAACCATCTAAAGGAGTAAATCCAGATGAGGTTGTAGCAGTTGGAGCGGCTATACAAGGAGGAGTATTAACGGGAGATGTACAAAATGTATTATTATTAGATGTAACTCCTTTATCCTTAGGTATTGAAACTTTGGGAGGCGTGTTTACCAAGCTTATTGATGCTAATACAACCATTCCCACTAAAAAATCAGAAATATTTTCTACAGCATCTGATAATCAATCGGCCGTCACCATCCGTGTAGGACAAGGAGAAAGGCCAATGTTTAATGATAATAAAGAAATAGGTAGGTTTGATTTAGTTGATATTCCTCCAGCACCTAGAGGAACACCTCAAATTGAGGTTACATTTGATATAGATGCTAATGGAATACTTAATGTTTCTGCAAAAAATAAAGGAACAGGAAAAGAACAATCTATACGTATTGAAACTTCTTCAGGATTAAATCAAGAAGAAATAGAAAAAATGAAAAAAGAAGCGAAAGAAAATGCTCAAAAAGATGAAAAAATAAAAGAAGAAATTGAAAAATTAAATACTGCAGATAATCAGATTTTTCAATCTGAAAAACAATTGAAAGATTATGGAGATAAATTATCTGAAAATAATAAAAAAAATATAGAAGATTTATTAGATAAATTAAAAAAAGCACATTCTCAAAAAGATTTGATTTCAATTGATAATTATATGAAAAAATTAAATGAAGCTTGGAGTAATGCTTCTCAAGATATCTATAATGCCAAAAATACAAATAAAAACAATCAATCAAATAAAAAAGAAAATGAAGAAAAAAGTAGTAAAGGAAATGAAAATGTACAAGATGTTGATTATGAAGAAGTCAAATAAATATGTTGATAATGAAGGAGTCAAATAAAATTGACAAGACGCAAGGATAAGATAAAGGGAGTCTATTTATGATGGAATAAAAGAAATTCTAGTTTCTCCTCCAATAACTTTTTCTCCCTTTTTCACTAAAATGATGGATTTCAATGGTAAAAAAATATCAACTCTGGACCCAAATTTAATAAATCCAAATTCATCTCCTTTTTTTATTATAGAATCTTTTTTTGCATATAAAACAATTCGTCTAGCTAAAAAACCGGCAATTTGTCGAAATAAGATTCGATTTCCTTTAGTGCTTTCCACTACTATCGTAGAATGTTCATTCTGTAATGAAGATTTAGGAAGCCAAGCTATAACATGTTTTCCAGTATGATATTTTACATAAATAATTTTTCCAGAAACAGGAAATCTATTAACATGAACATTGAAAGGAGACATAAAAATAGAAATGCATATGCAATTTTTTTTTAAAAATTCGTTTTCAAAAACTGGTTGTACATTTAAGATTTTTCCATCAGCAGGAGAAACAATTGATTCTTTATTATAATTTTGATCATAATTTTCATCATATGAAATTCTTTTTGGGTTTCTAAAAAAGAAGACAAAAAAAAGATAAAGAATAACAAAAAAAACTGATATAAAAACGAAAATAAATCTAGATAATAAAAAAAAAGAAAAAATTATTACTACTATCATTATTAGTAGTGTATATCCTAAAAATGGAATTCCTTCTTTATGAATCATAATTATAAAAGTTGAAATCAATCATGAAAATTTTATAATTTCATTCAAAAAATATAAATAATACTAGTTACTACACTGGCTATAATAGGAATAACAAAAATAAAACTATCTAATCTATCTAAAAAACCACCATGTCCAGGAAACCAAATTCCTGAATTTTTGACATTACAAGATCTTTTAATGATAGATTCTACAAGATCTCCAATAGTAGAAAAAATAGGAACAGTAAAAGATAAAATAAACCAATATTTTTTTTCCCATATTTTGTATAAAAAAAATCCTAATATTATACAAAAAAATAACCCTCCTATAATACCTTCTATTGATTTTTTTGGAGAAATAGATATAGCAATTCTTCTTTTTCCCCATTTTTTTCCTATTAAATAGGATAAAGAATCATTTGTCCATATTAAAATGAATACACCTAAAATCAATTGTTTTCCATGATGAACAATAGTATACATATAAGAAGCTAAATAAAATGGTAAAACAATATACACTAACCCAAAAGTTAGATAACTTGCTTGTATTATTTTTTCTTTATGTGAATATTTTTTAGAAAACAATTGAATTACAAGAAAAATTATAGAATAAGGAATAAAAAAAACTCCATATGCTATTAATCCCTTTTTTGTAAAAAATAAATCTATGAAAATAGGAAATAAAAAAAATAAAGAAGTAATTTTAATTAAATATGTATTAATTTTTGATATTAATAAAAATTCCAATAAACAAAAAAAAGATAGGATCATCATAACTATTCTAAAAGTTTTTTCCCCTTTTTCAATAGAAAATACAATTGAAATAACATAAATTAAACCTGTAAAAAATCTTATCAGAAAATCTAAATTTTTTTTTTTGTTCATTATTCTTTACAATTAAAAAGAAGATATGTTGTTTACTGTATTAGTAACTGAACAACTTAACATATCTCCAATTTCATCAGGATAAGGTCTTTCTCCAAATATTTTTTTCAAATCTTCTCTAAAAATAACTTCTTTTTCTAATAATTCGTTTGCCAATATAGACAATTTTTTTTCATGATTTTTCAATATATTTTTGGCTCTTTGATATTGTTCTGTTATTATTTTAGATATTTCTTCATCTATAATTTGAGCCGTCTTTTCGCTATAAGGTTTAGAAAAAGAAAATTCATTTTGTCCTGTAGAATCATAATAAGAAACGTTTCCAATTTTTTCATTTAATCCAAAAATAGCAACCATAGATTGAGCTTGTTTTGTGACTCTTTCTAAATCATTTAAAGCTCCAGTTGAAATGTTACTGAATATAATTTCTTCTGCTGATCTTCCTGCTAACAATGCACATATTTCATCTTTCATTTGTTCTGGAGTTGTTAATTGTCTTTCTTCCGGAAGATACCAAGCTGACCCCAAAGATCTCCCCCTTGGAACTATAGTGACTTTGACTAAAGGAGCGGCATGTTCTAATAACCAACTTATTGTAGCATGTCCTGCTTCATGATAAGCTATTCGTTTTTTTTCATTGGGTTTTATAATTTTGTTCTTTTTTTCTAAACCTCCAATAATACGATCAATTGCGTCAAGAAAATCTTGATTTTCTATTTGAGATCTATCTCTTCTTGCTGCAATTAAAGCTGATTCGTTACATACATTAGCGATATCAGCTCCACTAAATCCTGGAGTTTGTCTTGCTAAAAAATCTATATCTACATTTTCAGATAATACTAATCTTTTAAGATGAACTCGAAATATTTCTTTTCTTTCATTTAATTCAGGTGGATCTACCAATATAGTACGATCAAAACGTCCTGGACGAAGGAGTGCTTTATCTAAAATATCCGATCTATTAGTAGCGGCTAATACAATAACATTAGTATGAGTTCCAAATCCATCCATTTCTGTTAAAAGTTGATTTAAAGTATTTTCTCTTTCATCATTTGATCCCGCTATATTACTTTTTCCACGTGCTCTTCCTATTGCATCTATTTCATCAATAAATATTATACATGGAGATTTATCCTTAGCTTTTTCAAATAAATCTCTGACTCTAGAAGCCCCAACTCCTACAAACATTTCTACAAAATCTGACCCTGATAAAGAAAAAAATGGAACTTTTGCTTCTCCAGCTACAGCTTTTGCTAATAAAGTTTTTCCTGTTCCTGGGGGTCCAATTAATAAAGCTCCTTTAGGGATTTTTCCTCCAAGCTTAGTATATTTTTGAGGGCTTTTTAAAAACTCTACTATTTCTTGAACTTCTTCTTTGGCTCCTTCTAAACCTGCAACATCTTTAAAGGTTGTTTTAACATTATCATTTTCATCAAATAATCTAGCTTTAGATTTTCCTATATTAAATATTTGTCCTCCAGGACCTCCACTAGTAGACCCTATTCTTCTAAATAAAAAAACCCAAAAAACAATTAATAATATGAAAAATATACCATAATCAAAAAAAAATTTAGTAATGGTATATTCTTGTTGATTTTTAAAATCAATAATAGTATTTAAATTATATTTTTTTTTATATTCTTCAAATTTTTTTTGAAAAAATTGCAAATCTCCTATTTCAAATTCATATTGCAATGGTTGTGTCGTGAATCTTTTTTCATTTTCATAATTCTTAATAATATTACGATTTCGATAAAAATTATTAAATGGAATAAATTCTTTTTTTAAATAAACATATACTATTTCTCTATGTTTGACTATAATTTTTTGCACTTCTCCTTTTGATAAAATATCAAAAAAAGTGTCCTGATCTATTTTTCTGGGATTAGAAAAAGAAGATTTAAAAAAAAATATCCCTAAAAATATAGCAAATATGACGGCATATACCCAAAAAAAGTTATTTTTACTTTTTATTTTTTTATTTATCATATATAGGTTTATCCATTACTTAATTTTAATAAAAACCTGGTTTTTTATGAATCATGATTTTCGTGATTCCAAAGATCTTCTATATCATAATATAATCTTAATTTTTTTTGAAAAATATGAACAACAATAGAAATATAGTCAACTAAAATCCATTCTTTATTTTTTAAACCTTCCACATGCCAAGGTCTTTTTTTTAATTTTTCTATCGTTACTTTTTCGATGGATTGAGAAATAGCATATACTTGATTGTGAGAAACTCCATTACAAATAACAAAATAATCACAAATAAAATTTTTTTTATTTTTTAAATTTATGATAGAGATATTTTCCCCTTTTACCATTTGAATTCCTTCTATTATTTTATCTAATAGCAAAACAAAAATTATTTTTTAATATTATTATAAACAAGTATTTTTTATTTTTAAAATTTATTTCAAAAAAACAAAAATAAGGTTTTCGTATCAAAGAAGTGAAATATCCCAATATAAAAAACATTTTGAAAAAATTTATTTGGCCTATAAATCTAATTATTTTAAAAGAAATTAATTCTACAAATCAATATGCTAGAAAATGTATTCATGAAAAATATAATTGGATAGTCATTTGGACGATGAATCAAACTAAAGGAATCGGAATGAATAAAAACTTTTGGCATGCAGAAAAGAAGAGAAATTTAACTTTTAGCATTGTTTTGAAACCTATTAAAACTTTACATATAAAAAAAGTATATATTGTAAATATGTTGATAATCAATGCAGTTCATAAAGCTTTATCCAAATGTTATAATTCCGAAAATAAAGAAAAAATTTGGATCAAATGGCCTAATGATATTATCATCAATAATAAAAAAATAGGTGGAATATTAATAGAAAATAGTATTTTTTCAAGAAAAATATATGCTATTATTATTGGTATAGGTTTAAATGTCTATCAACAAAAATTTCAAAAAAAATGGAATGCTTCTTCTTTAGAAAAAATTTTTAATCTAAATTTTGATTTAGATTCTCTTTTTTATAAAATTATATCTTCCATTCAAAAAGAATATTTTTTTTTTATAATTAATGGAGATAGATTTATACGAGAATATTATATCCATTATCTCTATTTGAAAAATAGAATCTCTCTTTTTTATATTTACAAAACAAATAATTATATATTAGGAATAATACGATCAATAACAAATAAAGGATTATTAATGGTTGAATTTGATAATAAACTTTATTTTTTTGATCATAAAGAAATAAAATTTATCATTCTGTAGGATTCTTATATTTTTTATTTTCTATTTTTTTAATTATATTTTTCCAATAATTATGTTTTATAATTCTTTTTTCTTGTATTTTCATAAAAATTTTTTTTTCATCTAACATAAATTCTTTAATAAAAAAGAAAAATCCAATATTAATTATGTTAGATGTAAAATAATATAAAGATAAAGCAGAAGCATAACTATTTATAAAAAATAACATTATAATAGGCATTAAATATAATAAAAAATTCATATCAGGAATAGAATAATCATTTTCCTTTTTATAAAAATCTTGTTTTCCATTATTACTCAATTTTGTATAAATTAATAAAGCAAAAGAATACAATAAAGTTAGTAAACTTACATGGTTTCCGTAAAAAGGAATAAAAAAAGGTAACTTTAAAATTGAATCATATGAAGTGAGATCTTCTACCCATAAAAAAGATTTTCCTCTTAAATTAATTATAGTAGGAAAAAATTTAAATAAAGAATAAAAAATAGGAATTTGAAATAATGTGGAAATACATCCAGACATTGGATTGATTCCTACATTATGATATAATTCCATTATAGCTCTTTGTTTTTTTAAAATATTTTCTTTATATTTTTCATTTAATTTTTCGATTTCTGGACGAATTAATTTCATTGTAGCACTTAACTTATATTGTTTATAAGCAATAGGAGATAATATAAGTTTTACAACAACAGTCATTAAAATGATAATTATTCCATAATTTAAATTCGTTTTTTCCAAAAATTCAAAAATTATTAAAAAAAAATATTTATTAATCCACTTGAGAAATCCCCATCCAAATGGAATAATATTTTCGAATCCATTCTGATATTGTTTTAATAAATTTAAATCTAAAGGACCAAAATAAAAACGAAAAGAAAGATAAAATCCTTCATTATTTTCCGTATTTATAAAAGTTTTAAATTGAATTCTTTTGAGTATATCTCCTGATGAAAAATTTTCAGATTTAACAAAAACATTTTTTAATATTTTTTCTGGAATCAATATAAAAGAAAAAAATTGCTGTTTGTGAGCAATCCAATTCACTCTATATATATTTTTATCTTCCGTCTTTTTTTCAGATAAATATTTGATGTCATTATTCAAATTATTTTTATAAGAATAATATACTTGAGTATAAGAATTCTCCCAATCTCTATCCTTTTCTAAAGGAAAAAGCTTATGGTCTAAATTGAGATAAAAACCCTTATTAAATTTAGAATAAAAATTTCTGCTTTTAATAGAAAAGCCAATATCATACTGATTTTTTTCTCCTATTGTATAAATGTAATCTAAATATCCTTTTCCATTTCCATAAGGATTTTTAGCTCTAATAATAAGAGTAGTAATTCCTGATATTTTATTTTTTTCTAATGAAAAAAGATTGAAATATAAAGTATTTGTATCAAATTTTAGTTTTTTTTGATTTAAAAAAGATAATTTGTATAAAAAATTAGAATTTTTTATCAAATGAAGGTTGTTAGTATGAAAAAATGATAAAGGATCATATGCTTTGTATTTTTTTAAAAAAACATCATGAATTACTCCGCCAATACTAGATATCTTAATTTTAAGAACATTATTTTCTAGTAAGAAAAAATCATTTTTTTTTCTTTTATCTGTAAAAAAAATTTTTTCCTTTTCAAATAATTTTTTATGGTTAAAATCTAGTTTTGTAGAAAAATTATTATCATTATTATTGTTTATATAAGTAAAAATTATTAAAACAAACAATATAAGAATCAATCCTATTATAGAACTGTAATCTAAATTTTTATCCTTCATATATAAGAAGAATTCTGAGTATCTATAGAAACTTGAATAAAATTAATAAATAAGGGATGTGGATTAGTAACTGTACTTTTATATTCCGGATGATATTGAACTCCCAAGAAAAAAATGTGATCTTCCAATTCTAATGCTTCTACTAAACCTGTTTCTGGGTTTACTCCAACCGCTTTCATTCCAGCATTAGAAAAATATTCCAAATAATTATTATTGAATTCATATCTATGACGATGTCTTTCAAAAATTTCTTTTTTTCCTCCATAAATAGAAAATATTTTAGAGCCTTCTACAAGAGAACACTTCCAATTTCCTAGACGCATTGTTCCTCCTGTATGAGTTAATTTTTTTTGTTTTTTCATCAAACTTATTACTGGATAAAATGTATTTGGATTGGTTTCACAACTTTCTGCTTTTTCTAATCCTAAAACGTTTCTAGCAAATTCAATGACAGCAATTTGCATTCCTAAACATATTCCAAAATATGGAATTTTATTTTCTCTTGCATATTTTGCTGCAAGTATTTTTCCTTCTATTCCTCGATTTCCAAATCCTGGAGCAACTAAAATTCCAGAAATTCCTTTAAAATATTTTTTTATGTTTCTTTCTTGGATCATTTCTGAATAAATCCATTTTATATCTACATAAGTTTCATTTTCTGTTCCTGCATGAATTAAAGCTTCTGTAATTGATTTGTAAGAATCACGTAAAGAAACATATTTTCCAACTAACGCTATTTTAGTTTCATGTTTAGGGTTTTTATATTTTTTAATAAAAATTTTCCACTTTTTTAAATCTGGAATAGTAATAGTAGATAAATTTAAATGATTTAATACTACTTTATCAAAATTTTGTAAGTGTAATAAATAAGGAATTTCATATATAATTTTAGTATCTATTGATTCAATAACATGATTTGGTTTTACATTACAAAATGAAGCTAATTTTTTTCTAATATTATCGGATATATGTTTTTCGGTTCGACAAACTAGAATATCTGCTTGTACTCCATTTTCCATTAAATTTCGAATAGAATGTTGTGTTGGTTTTGTTTTAATTTCTCCTGTAACTATAATATATGGAAGTAATGTAAGATGAATAACCAATCCATTATATTTTCCTAATTCCCATTTTAACTGACGTACGGTTTCAATGTAAGGTAAACTTTCTATATCACCCACAGTTCCTCCAATTTCAGTAATAACAATATCATATTCTTTTGATTCTTCAAAAATTTTAATTCTTCTTTTAATTTCATTAGTTATATGAGGAATAACTTGTACTGTTTTTCCTAAATAATTTCCTTTTCTTTCATTGTCTATTACTGTTTTATATATTAACCCCGATGTAACATTATTTTTATTATTTGTTGATTGATTTAAAAACCGTTCATAATGTCCTAAATCCAGATCTGTTTCTGATCCATCTTCAGTAACAAAACATTCACCATGTTCATAAGGATTCAGAGTCCCTGGATCTACATTAAAATAAGGATCTAATTTTAATATAGAAACTTTATAACCTCTGGCTTTTAATAACATTCCTAAAGAAGCCGAAACTATTCCCTTTCCCAAAGAAGAAGTAACTCCTCCTGTAACAAAAATATATTTTGTTTCCATTTATAAAAGTAAAATAACCTAATTTTTTCGTTTTTTTTAGAATAAAAATAGATAATTATCTTTTTTCAAAAGAGAATTTATGATTTTTTTTTTATATTTACCAAACTTGGAGCAAGTCCTACACAATCAGCTCCCTAGTCAAACCTCCAGGGTGGGAACACAGCAAAGGTAATTAGGTCGTAGCGATGTGATGTAATTAAGCTTGCTCCTTGTGTAATAGTGAATTTTTATGGAAGATTTCTTAAAATGTAATTTTTGTGGAAGAAGTAAAAATGACATCACTTTTCTTATATCAGGAATTAACGGACATATTTGTAACTATTGTATAGAAAAAACTTATTCCATAATTCAAAAAAAATTTTTGGGAAAAAATATTCACGAAAATAATAAGAATAATGAAACTCATAACGAGTTTTTAAAAGAAATCAAAAAGCCTAAAGAAATAAAATCTTTTTTAGATAAATATATTGTAGAACAAAACGAAGCTAAAAGAATTATATCTGTTGCTGTTTACAATCATTACAAACGTATCCAAAAACAAAATCATAATCATGATTATCAAAATATAGAAATAGAAAAATCTAACGTATTATTAATTGGAAAAACAGGAACAGGTAAAACTTTATTAGCAAAAAGCATATCAAAACTTTTAAAAGTTCCTTTTGCTATAGCTGATGCAACTGCTTTAACTGAAGCAGGATATGTAGGCGAAGATGTTGAATCTATTTTAACTAGATTATTACAATCTGTTAATTATGATATTTTTTCTGCTGAAAAAGGAATAATTTTTTTAGATGAAATAGATAAAATTTCTAGAAAAAATAATAACCCTTCTATTACAAGAGATGTATCTGGTGAAGGAGTACAACAAGCTTTACTAAAAATATTAGAAGGATCTGTAATTAATGTCCCTCCACAAGGAGGGAGAAAACATCCAGATCAAAAAATGATACAAATCAATACTGAAAACATTTTATTCATAGCTGGAGGAACTTTCGATGGTATAGAAAAAATTATTTCTGATCGAATAGAAAAAATGTCTATAGGTTTTTTAACTCAAAAACAAAAAAAAAGAAGAATAAATAAAGAAAAAAATTATTTAAAAAATATTATTGCGGAAGATTTAAAAAAATTTGGATTAATTCCTGAAATTATAGGAAGATTTCCTATTGTTACTTATTTAAATCCTCTCAATAAAAAGACATTGAAAAAAATTTTAGTAGAACCCAAGAATGCTTTAATCAAACAATATCAAAAGTTATTTGACATGGATAATATCTCTTTGAATATAACAGACGAAGCATTAAATATTATAGCAGACAAAACTTTTCAACTGGGTTTGGGAGCAAGAGGTTTACGAACGTTTTGTGAAAAAATATTTTTAGATTATATGTTCGACATAGAAAACATTAAACCTGTATTGAATATAGATAGAAATATAGTCAAACAAAAACTTTCTTATTCTTAATCATTGTTGAATAAGATCCCATAATCTATTGATTAATTCTGATAATCCTTTTTTTGTAAAAGAAGAAATAAAAATAATATTTTCTTTTAATTCAAAAAAAATTTTTCTTATTTTTTTTTTTTGATTATTATCTATTAAATCTGATTTAGATATCACCAATAAACGTTTTTTTTTTAAAAGATTTAAATTGAATTTTTTCAATTCATTTAATAAAATGAAATATTCTTTTTTTTTATTTTTTGTATCTGAAGAAATTAAAAATAACAAAACTGAATTTCGTTCTATATGTCTTAAAAAATGAAGACCCAAACCTTTTCCTTTAGATGCGTTTTCTATAATTCCAGGAATATCAGCTACTAAAAAAGAATTAAAATCGATTTCTACCACTCCTAAATTTGGCTTTTTAGTTGTAAAAGCGTAATCTCCTATTTTAGGTTTTGCTTTTGTAATTACAGAAAGTAAAGTAGATTTTCCAGCATTAGGAAAACCTACAAATCCTACATCTGCTAAGATTTTTAATTCTAAAAAAATCCATTTTCCTTTTGTTTTAATTCCCGGTTGTGCATAATAAGGAGATTGACAAACTGAATTTTTAAAAAATGTATTTCCTTTTCCTCCTAATCCTCCTTCAAATAAAATTTTTTTTTGAAAATTTTGGGTTATTTCCATTATTACATTTTTATTTTCATCTTTTATTATAGTCCCTATGGGAACTTCTATTAATAAATTTTTTCCATTAGCTCCAGTTATATTATTTTTTTTTCCTGGAAATCCCGATTTAGCTATCCAATGTTTATGATATCTCAAATGTAAGAAATTATAAATATGAGAATTCGCTTGAATAACAATATCTCCTCCTTTTCCACCCGTTCCTCCATCAGGTCCTCCTTTAATTATATATCGATCTCTATAAAAATGAACGCATCCAGCTCCTCCATCTCCACTTTTACAATAAATTTTTATAAAATCAACAAAATAATTTTTCATGTCATTTAATTAATATAATAAATTCATAATTTTTTTTTCTATAAAAGTAGAAATTTCTTCTACAGATAAAGCCGCATTTAATTTTATTATATTATTTTTCCATTTATAATTTTTCCATATTAAAGAAGTTTCTTGGTCATACTCTTCTATTCTTCTTTGAACTGTCATAATATCTATATCATCATTACGATGACTTGTTTTTCCTCTTTTCAATAATCTATGTATTATTAAATTTTTTTGAATAAAAAAATAAAAAATTATATTAATTTTACCTAATCCAAATTTCTTTAAAACTTTTTCTAAAGAAAAAATTTGGGTTAGGGTTCTAGGATATCCATCATAAATAATTCCTTTGGATTGAAAGTGTTTTTTTATTTCTATATTTAACATATTTGTAGTAATTATATCAGGAACTAATATTCCTTGATTTATATAATAACTAACTAATTTTCCTAGATTTGTTTTTTTTTTCATATGATCTCTAAATATCATTCCAGTAGATAGGTGTATAAACCCAAATTTATTTGATATGATTTTAGCTTGAGTTCCTTTTCCACAACCTGGTGGTCCAAATAATATAATATGTATCATAAAATAATAAAAATTATGGATTTTATGCAAAAAAAAACAAAAAACATAGTAGAATAAGATGGATTTTTATTATTCGTGTAAAATAGTATAACAAAACATATATGTGTGGAAAAATAAAAAAATCAGTATTTTTTAAACTGATTTATTTACAAATGAATGGCCTTTCCATAAGCATTAGCTACAGATTCAATGATAGATTCACTTAATGAAGGATGAGGATGTATGCTTCCTAAAATCTCATAGCTGGTTGCTTCTAATTTTCTAGCAACTACTACTTCTGAAATTAAATCTGTTACATGATTACCTATCATATGACATCCTAACCATTCATCATATTTATCATCAAAAATTACTTTTACAAAACCATCAGTATTTTCATCAGAAATAGCTCGACCTAAAGCACTAAAAGGAAATTTTCCTACTTTTATTCGAAATCCTTTTTCTTTAGATTCTTTTTCAGTATAACCAACTGAGGCTATTTCAGGAAGTGAATAAACGCATTTAGGAATATTATTATAATCTATTTTTTGACAATTTAAACCTTTTATATTTTCAATACAATTTATTGCCTCATGTGAGGCTACATGTGCAAGTGAAGGACTTTTAATTATATCTCCAATTGCATAATATCCATTAATATTTGTACGGTAATTTTCATCCACAACTATAAAACCTTTTTCCGTTTGAATACCGATTTCTTCCAGTCCAATATATTCAGTATTAGGAATAACTCCCATTGCACATAATATAGTATCTGCTTTTAATAAAATATTATTGGAAAATAATGTTTTAATGCCAACTTCATAAATACCGTTATGATAAGTGATATTATTTATGTTAGAAGATACATAATTTGTGATTCCAATTTTATCGAAAGAATATTTTAAAAAATCAGATATATCATTATCTATATGAGGAAATAATTTAGAACTTATTTCTATGATCGTAACTTTCGTTCCCATAGAATGATAAAAATAAGAAAATTCTAAACCTATAGATCCAGAACCTATAATTATCATTCTTTTAGGTAATGAAGGTAATGATAAAGCATCTTTATATGTTATAATTTTTTTTCCATCACATTGAAATTTGGGATCAATTTTGGGAATTGATCCAGTAGCAATAATAACATGTGAAGCTGAATATTCTGCTATACTTTTATCATTTTTTAAAACTTCTATTTTTTTTCCTTTTTTTAATTTTGCATTTCCATAAATAACATGGATTCCATTTTTTTTCATTAAAAATAAAATTCCTTTTTTTATTTTATCAACAACATTTCTACTTTTAGAAAGTATTTTTGGATAATCTATTTCAATATTTTCACTTTTTATTCCAAATAATTCCCCATTTTTTTTTATGGATTGTAAAATTTTTGCACTATTGAGAAGTGATTTAGTAGGAATACACCCCCAGTTTAAGCATACTCCTCCAACAGATTCTTTTTCAAGAAGAGCTGTTTTCATTCCAAGTTGTGCTGCACGTATAGAAGCTACATAACCTCCAGGACCACTTCCTAAAATAATAACATCAAAATGCATAATCGTTATATAAGTATAAGTAAATAAATACTTTTACTTTAAATTTACGGAAATTTCTGTTTAATTTTAAAAAAACAATTAAAAGTTCTTTACATTTGTTGAAAAATATTATAAATTTGTCCACTTTGAAGAAAAGAAAGTTATGAAATTTTTTATAGATACAGCTAATTTAAAAGAAATTGATGAAGCAAGATCGTTAGGAATGCTAAATGGAGTTACCACAAATCCTTCTTTAATATCAAAAGAATCTGTTTATAACCAAAAAGAAATTTATCAACATTACATATCTATATGCAAACGTCTCAAAAACGATGAAAATGTAAGCGCAGAAGTTATCAGTAGCGATTATACTGATATGATTCAAGAAGGAGAAAAACTCGCTTCTTTACATCCAAAAATTGTAGTAAAAATACCTATGACAAAAAATGGAGTCATGGCTATTAAATATTTTTTTAGAAAAAAAATTAAAACTAATTGTACTCTTATTTTTTCTACGGGACAAGCTCTAGTAGCTGCTAAAGCCGGAGCTGATTATGTTTCTCCGTTTTTGGGTAGATTAGATGATGTTTCTTATAATGGATTGAGTTTAATAAAAGAAATAAAAAATATATATGATAATTATTACTTTAAAACTAAAATATTAGCAGCTTCCATACGTTCTCCTTTACATATTGTAGAATGTGCTAAAATTGGGGTATATGCCGTTACTTCTCCCATAAATGTAATTTATTCTTTATTGAATCATCCATTGACTAACATAGGATTGGCAAGATTTATAAAAGATTTTAAAAACAAAATCAAATAACTAAATTTTTATTTTTCCATCTAATAAATATTGAATAGAAATAGATGTAGATTTTGGCAGTTTTTCATAAAATTTTGACAATTCTATTTGTTCTTTATTTTCGAAAACTTCTTCTAGATTGTTTTTGCTCAAAATATTGAATTCTTCCAATTTATCATATAAATCTTCTTTAATTTGATTATTAATTTTTTGGCTTATTTTTTCTAAAATACATATAGTTTCATATATATTTTTTCCTGATTTTTTTTCCAACTGAACACGATCTATCGTTTGCGTATTTATTGGAGCATTAATATTTCTTAAAAAATTCATATTTAATAACTTAATTAAGTTATAGTCTTTATTAATTTAATTTTTTGTACAAAATTTTTAATTTTTTTGCATTATTAGAATTTGGAAAATTTTTTATGTATTCATTATATGATTTAAAAAAATCTTCTTTTCTTGAAATCTGATATTGAGATACACAAATTTTATACAAAACTTTTTCTTTAAAAGAAGTTTTTGGAAATTGATTTATAAAATCTTGAAAATAAATCAAAGCTGCTTTATATTTATGCATTATAAAATAATAATTAGCAATGTAATAGTTTTTTTGTTCGATTTTTTTCAACAATTTTTGAATCAAGTCATAAGCTTCTTTTACTTTTGAACTATCAGGATGTTCTTTGATAAACTGATTCAGTTCATTAATTGCAAGATTGGTCTTTGTTTGATCTAAATTGAAATTTAAAGATGAAAGATAATCACGTTTTCCCTTTTCAAACAAAGTACTCTCTCCTGATTCTAAAAAATCAGATTTTTTTTCTGATAAAATAGAACATCCTTCAAAAAAAAAACTTATAAATAATATTGTCAATATCAGATAAATAATTTTAATCACAATTTTTTTTTTTATGAAAATTTTTCATGTTTTGATCAAAAAAATATAACCCCCCTTTATCTTCTCCTATTAATTCTATTTTATCCAATACCGTTTTAATCAAAGCTTCTTCTTCAATTTGTTCTTCAACATACCATTGCAAAAAATTATATGTAAAATAATCTTTTTCTTGTAATGAAATTTCTACCAAATAATTAATTTTTTGAGAAATTTTCTTTTCATGTCCAAGTAATTTTATAAATAATTCTTTCAAAGATTGATACGTTACATTTATAATTGATATACCATTTAAAACAATATTCCCCCCTCTCTTATTAATGTATCTGACTAATTTTAACATATGAATCCTTTCTTCATTTGAATGATCATATAAAAATTCACATATTCCTTCATAACCTTTTTTTTCAACCCAAAACGCCATAGATAAATACAATTGAGAAGATTCCGATTCTCTATTTAATTGTTTAATTAATCCTTTCTCTATTTTTTCACTAAGCATATTTTACTTATTAATTTCATTTAATAAATGTAACATCTTTTTTCTTAAAGATGAAGTTCCAACTAATAATGGTAATCTTACATATGGATTACATATTCCGATTATGTCTAAAAAAGTTTTGATTCCTGTCGGGTTTCCTTCTTCATAAATCAAATTTATTATTTCAATAATATTATAAAAAATAGAAAAAGCTTTTTTAACATTATGATCAATTGCAAAAGAAATCATGTTAGATATTTTGTCAGGAATACCTTGAGCTATTACAGAAATAACACCAGATCCTCCTCCTAATATAATAGGTAAAGATATCAAATCATCTCCTGATATTACACTAAAATTTTCAGGTTTATGTTCCAAAATTCTATAAGATTGTAAAACATTACCAGAAGCTTCTTTTATTCCTATTATATTTTTAAAATCATCAGCTAAACGTAAAACAGTTTCCGGTATAATATTGGAACCTGTTCTTTTAGGTACATTGTAGAGAATAATGTCTGCTTCTGTACAATTAACTATCGATTTAAAATGTTGATATATTCCTTCCTGAGAAGGTTTATTATAATAGGGAGAAACCGAAAGAATAGCATAAAAATCAGATAAATTTTTTATGCTATTTATTTTATTTATCACATCTTCCGTATTATTTCCACCTATTCCTAATACCAAAGGTAGTTTTTTATAATTAGCACTTTGAATACATTTTACAACATCCCATCTCTCCTCCTTACTTAAGGTCGTTGTTTCCGCTGTAGAACCCAATGCTACCAAATAGTCAATATTATTATTTACAACATATTTTACAAGTTTCTCAAGTCCATTGAAATCAATGTTTCCTTCCTTTTTAAAAGGAGTAACCAACGCTACACCTGTTCCATATAATTTTTTCATAGATTAGTTTCCTTATATATATTTTTAATTAAATAATAAAACAGATGTAAGCGTATATAAACATAAAGATAAAAGATAAAATAATAACTAATAATCTTTTTTTGCTCTTGGTCTAGCTGCGGATACAATAATATTTCTTCCCATAAATTCTGTTCCATTCAATTTTTCTATGGCTTGTTTTGCATTTTCTTCATTAGACATCTCTATGAATCCAAAACCTTTACTTCTTTTATTTGAAGAAGATTCATCAAAAATAATTTTGGCATGAGTCACTTCTCCTACAGATTCAAAATATTTTTTCAATTCTTGTTCTGTCATATCATAAGATAAATTACCTACGTATAGTTTCGTGTTGTCCATATTAAAAATAAATTGTTTTAAAAGCAAATTTAGATAAATATTTTTTCTAAAACAGAAAAATATATTTTTGACTTAAAAAATACTAATTCATTTTTTTTGTAAAAATTTTTAATTTATTTATAATAAATAACATTTTGTATGAATGATTATTCTATTATTATATCATCATTATTGGATAATGATTTTTATAAATTTACAATGCAAAATGCTGTAATTAAACTTTTTCCACTAGCAAAAGCCAAATATGAATTTATAAATAGAGGACGACACTCTTTTCCTAAAAATTTTGCTCAAATTTTAAAAGAAAATCTAGATAAAATGGCACATTTAAAACTTTCAAATGAAGAAAGAATTTATTTAGAAAAATATTGTCCCTATTTAGATTCCTCTTATTTAGATTTTTTAAATAAATATCAATACAATCCAAAAGAAGTCAACATTCTTCAAAAAGGAAAAAATATACGAATGTATATAGAAGGATTATGGAGTAGGACTATATTATGGGAAGTTCCTTTAATGGCTATTATATCTGAATTATATTATAGATTAACAGAATCTAAAAAAATATCGGAACAAAAAATTACAAATATCACAAAAGAAAAATTAAAAATTTATAAAAAATTACAAGTAAAAATTGGAGAATATGGAACCAGAAGAAGGTATTCTTATCAAGTACAAAAATGGGTGTTAAAAACATTAACAAAAAAAGGAAATCCTTTTTTTATAGGAAGTAGCAATGTTCATCTTTCTCACATTTTTTCAATAAAACCAATAGGAACTCAAGGACACGAATGGATTATGTTTCATGCAGCAAAATATGGATTTAACATAGCTGATCGTATAGCTATGGAAAATTGGCTTAACATTTATAATGGAAATTTAGGAATAGCTTTATCTGACACATATACTTCTCCAATTTTTTTCAAAAATTTTAACAAAAGACTTTCAACTCTTTTTAAAGGAGTAAGACATGATAGCGGAGATCCCATTTTTTTCGCTCAAGAAACCATAAAACATTATAAAAAATTTAAAATTAATCCTATAAGAAAAAAAATTATATTTTCAGACAATCTTGATCCATATAAAGTTGCTTATATTTCTTCTTTTTGTAAAAAAAAAATAAACACTTGTTTTGGAATAGGAACTAATTTTACTAATGATGTTGGTGCTCCTTCTATGAAGATTGTCATTAAAATGGTAAAAACACTTCCAGAAGAAAAAAAAAAATGGATATCAGTAGTAAAACTTTCTAATGTTAAAGAAAAATCAACGGGTAAAAAAAATATGATTTTTTTTGCAAAAAAAAATCTTCATATATGAATTTTTTTTCATTTATGACATAATAACATTTATGTATATATTTAAATTATGAAAAAAAAAAGTGTTTATATTGAAAATTATGGATGTCAAATGAATATATCAGATAGTGATATCATTAATTCGATTTTATTAAATAATGGTTTTATTTTATCTGAAAATTTAAATCAAGCAAATATAATATTATTAAATGCTTGTTCTATTCGAGAAAAAGCAGAATTAACTATTAAAAAAAGATTAGAACAACTAAAATTTTTAAAAAAAAAGAAAAAAATTTGGATTGGAATTATAGGATGTTTTTCAAAACAAATCAAAAATATTTTTTTACAACATAAAATAGTTGATTTTTTTGTAAATCCCAATTCTTATAGAGAAATACATAATTTTATTAATTATTCTATAATTGGAAAACAATATGATCATGTTGAAAATAAAAATGAAACCTATGCAGATATAAGTTTTGTGAAAACTAAACAACGAAATAATAAAATAACAACTTTTTTAAGCATTACAAGAGGTTGTAATAATATGTGTACATTTTGTATCGTGCCTTTTACCAGAGGAAGAGAAAGAAGTAGTGATCCATATTCCATAATTATGGAATGTAAACGTTTATATAAAAATGGATATAAAGAAATAACACTTCTTGGACAGAATGTAGACTCTTATCTATGGATAGATCATAATAATTTGATCTCAAATTATAAAAATACTGTAGATTTTTCAATTCTTTTGAATCTATTAGCTCAAGAAATTCCTTTTATGAGAATTAGATTTTCTACATCTAATCCTCATGATATGTCTGATGAAGTATTAAAAGTCATTTCTAAATACAAAAACATTTGTAAACATATTCATTTACCAGTTCAATCTGGAAGTAATAAAATATTAAAATTAATGAATAGAAAATATACACGGGAAAAATATCTTTTTTTGGTTAAAAAAATTAAAAGTATTATCCCTGAATGTTCTATTTCTCATGATATTATGACTGGATTCTGTAATGAAAACGAAGAAGATCACCAAGATACTATAAGTTTAATGAATGAAATTAAATATAATTATGGATACATGTTTTCTTACTCGCCTAGACCTGGAACTTATGCATATAGAAGATTAAAAGACAATGTTCCTACAAAAATAAAAAAAAGACGATTAAAAGAGATTATTGATTTACAAAAAAATCATTCATTCTACAGAATGAAAGAGCATTTAGGAAAAATAGAAGAAGTTTTAATAGAAGGAGAATCAAAAAAAAATAATCAATATTGGTATGGAAGAAACTCACAGAACTTAGTTGTAGTCTTTCCTAAAAAAAACCTAAACATAGGAGATCTAGCTTATGTAAAAATAACAGATACCACATCTGCAACTTTAATAGGAGAATTTTGCAAATAATAAAAAAATATGGAGTCCATTTCAATCCAAAATATCAAACAAAAATTTGGAATCATCGGATATGATTACGCTTTGCATAGAGCCTTAGAAAAAGCCATTCAGGTAGCACCTACTGATATTTCAGTATTAGTTCTTGGAGAAAGTGGAGTCGGAAAAGAATTTATACCCAAAATTATTCATCAACACTCTTCTAGAAAGCATCATGCTTATATTGCGGTAAATTGTGGAGCTATTCCAGAAGGAACTATTGATAGTGAACTTTTTGGACATGAAAAAGGTTCTTTTACAGGAGCTACAAGTATGCGAAAAGGATATTTTGAAGGAGCAAATGATGGCACTATTTTTTTAGACGAAGTAGGAGAATTACCTTTAACGACACAAGTACGTCTTCTTCGAATTTTGGAATCTGGGGAATTTATTAAAGTAGGATCTTCTAAAATTCAAAAAACCAATATACGTATTGTGGCTGCTACTAATTTAAATATGACAGAATCTATACAAAGGGGGAAGTTTAGAGAAGATTTGTATTATCGTCTTAACACTGTACAAATTAATGTTCCTTCTTTACGTTTCCGTAAAAATGATATTAAATTTTTATTTAAAAAATTTTCTAATGATTTTTCGGAAAAATATCATATGCCTCCAGTAAGGCTGACTGAAGAATCTTTAAAATATTTGGAAAATTATTCTTGGCCTGGTAATATCAGACAGTTAAAAAATCTAACAGAACAAATATCTGTAGTCGAAACCCAACGTGAAATTTCTGTGGAAAAGTTAAAAGAATACATTCCAGAAAATATACCATCAATATCTTTTTCTAATCATAATAATATAATAGAAACATCTTTTCATAATAGGGAAAGAGATTTTATTTATCAAATTCTATTTGATATGAAAAAAAATTTGAATGATTTAAAAAATATTACTTTTCAATTAATAAAAAATAACTCTAATCCTAGGTTTATTGAAGAAAATCAACAACTAATGGAAAAAGTTTTTGGAAAAATATTTCATAATAGAGATGATTCAATTTTTCAATTGGAAGATACATCTAAATCTGATGAAGATGAGGATTTAGATTATGAAGAAGTAGAAGAAGATTTATCTAAAAGTGAGTTATCTTCTTTTTCTTTACAAAAAAAAGAAATAGAATTTATTCAGAGGGCTTTAAAAAAAAATAATGGTAAAAGAAGAAAAACTGCAAAAGAATTAGGAATTTCAGAAAGAACATTATATAGAAAAATTAAACAATATGGCTTATAAAATAGCTTATAGAAACATTTTATTTGTTTTTATTTTTATGTCTATGATAGTTGGTTGTTATCATTCGTCTTTATCATCGCTTTTAAATGGAAGAAAAACAATAGAAATAGGAGAGATTACAGAAGTAGTTAATATACCTCAAAGATCTATTTCTTTTGATTTCAAAAAAAGCATTGAAAATTATATAATGAAACATAATCCTTCTAATTTGGTATTAAAAGACGGAGACGTTGTCTTGGAAGGAGTATTTTTGAATTATGCTGTTATTCCAATGGAAGATTATCCATTGAAAAAAATTAAAGTAACAGCTAAAATATGTTATAGAGATAATTTGGAACCGGAAAAAAGTTGGGAGAAATCTTTTACTGTTTCTGAACAATTTTATAACAACAAAAAAAATCTTTTTTCAAAAGAAATTATTGATAAAATTATAGAAAAGTTAACAATTCAGGTATATCATAAAATATTTCGTGATTTTGACAATGATTAAAAAATAATTAAAAAGAATAAATAAATGGAAAATATATCCATAATTATATTTGGTTTTTTTATTATTATAACATCTCTTTTGCTTTCTTTGGTTATATTAATACAAAATCCTAAAAAAGAAAGTATTTATCAATCTTTTATGGAAAAAAATTTTAGATTTTTTGGAATTAAAAGAACAAATACATTTTTGGAGAATATAACATGGTCTTTATCCATTATTATATTTTTTTTAATTTTGTTTTTCAATTTTTTACTAAAATCAAAACATTGAAAAAAAATATGTCATAATGACATTTAATGTTCTTTAAATGAAAAAAAATTTAAAGTTTTTTTATTTGGCATGTTTTTGGCTCTATTAACGATTAGAACCGTTAACTTTAAAAATTATTTGTAATATGATGGAAGTAAAGATTAAACCTTTAGCAGATCGTGTTCTTGTGCAACCCGATCCTGCTGAAACAAAAACAACTTCAGGTATTATTATTCCTGATACGGCAAAAGAAAAACCACAAAAAGGGACCATCATCGCAGTAGGAAAAGGAAAAAAAGATGAACCTATGAGTCTCAAGAAAGGAGATAGAGTTTTATATGGTAAATATTCTGGAACAGAATTAAAATGGGAAGGATATGAATATCTCATTATGCGAGAATCTGATATAATAGCTATCATATAATTCATATTTAGGAAAATTCATTAAAATTTAAAAATTATGGCAAAAGATATTAAATTTGATATTGAAGCAAGAGATAAATTAAAAAAAGGAGTCGATGCATTAGCAAATGCAGTTAAGGTCACTTTGGGACCAAAAGGTCGTAATGTTGTATTACAAAAATCTTTTGGAGGCCCTCAAGTTACTAAAGATGGAGTAACCGTTGCTAAAGAAATAGAATTAGAAGATCCAATAGAAAATCTTGGAGCTCAAATGGTTAAAGAAGTGGCTTCTAAAACTAATGATGTAGCTGGAGATGGAACAACAACTGCGACGGTATTAGCTCAAGCTATTGTGAGAGAAGGATTAAAAAATGTGGCGGCAGGAGCTAATCCTATGGATTTAAAAAGAGGAATAGATAAAGCTTTAGAAGTGGTTGTATTAGATTTAAAAAGACAATCTAGAGAAGTAGGAGGAAATACAGAAAAAATAAAACAAGTAGCTTCTATTTCTGCAAATAATGATGAAAAAACTGGAGCTTTGATTGCTGATGCTTTTGAAAAAGTAGGAAAAGAGGGTGTTATTACTGTTGAAGAAGCGAAAGGAACAGATACGTCTGTAGATGTTGTTGAAGGAATGCAGTTTGATAGAGGTTATCAATCTCCTTATTTTGTTACAAACACTGAAAAAATGATAACAGAGTTTGATCAACCACAAATTTTATTATCTGATAAAAAAATAGCAGCAATGAAAGATTTGTTGCCTATATTAGAACCTGTAGCACAATCTGGTAAACCTCTATTGATTATTTCTGAAGAAGTAGAAGGAGAAGCTTTAGCAACACTAGTCGTTAATAAAATACGAGGAACTTTAAAGGTAGCAGCAATTAAAGCTCCTGGTTTTGGTGATAGAAGAAAGGCTATGTTAGAAGATATTGCTATTTTGACAGGAGGTACTGTAATTTCTGAGGAAACAGGAAGTAAATTAGAGGATGTAAAATTGCATATGTTAGGAAAAGCCGAAAGAGTTATCATAGATAAAGATAATACAACTATAGTCAATGGAGGAGGAAACAAAAAGGATATTAGAGGACGTGTAGATCAAATTAAAGCACAAATAGAATCTACAACATCTGATTATGATAAAGAAAAATTACAGGAACGTCTTGCAAAATTAGCTGGAGGAGTAGCTGTTCTTTATGTTGGAGCGGCATCTGAAGTAGAAATGAAAGAAAAAAAAGATAGAGTTGATGATGCATTAAATGCGACTAGAGCAGCCGTAGAAGAAGGTATAGTTGCAGGAGGGGGTGTAGCTTTAGTTCGTGCTATAAAATCTTTAGAAAATACAACAGGGGACAACGTCGATCAAGATACTGGTATACAAATAGTTAGAAGGTCTCTTGAAGAACCATTACGTCAAATCGTAGCTAATGCAGGTGGAGAAGGATCTGTTGTTGTGGCTAAAGTAGCAGAAGGAAAAGGTGATTTTGGATATGATGCTAAAATTGGAGAATATAAGAATATGATAGTGGAAGGGATTATAGACCCAACTAAAGTGGCTAGAGTTGCATTGGAGAACGCTGCTTCTGTATCAGGAATGTTATTAACTACGGAATGTGTTGTTACAGAAATAAAAAAAGATGAACCAAATGTATCCCCTCCAATGCCCGGAGCTGGAGGAGGTGGTATGGGTGGAATGATGTAATAATATATAAACATACACAGTTACAAAAAAAAATAGTGTCTAAGACACTATTTTTTTTTGTTGATATTTGTTGATAATTAAAACCAATTTTTTTGAATTTTGAGAGTTTGCTCAATAACATCTCTTACGCATCCTCTTCCTCCTTTCTTAGGTGAAATATATTTAGATATGTTTTTGACCTCTTGAACTGCATCTATTGGAGAACAAGGTAAAGCCACAGATTTCATGACCTCAATATCAGGAATATCATCTCCCATATAAAGTATTTTTTCTTTGGTAATATTTAAAATATTACAATACTCATCCAAATATTTTTTTTTATTATCTACTCCTTGATAAATGTAACGAATATTTAAACCTCTTAAACGTCTAAAAACCATTAAATCTGACCCTCTTGTGATAATACATAAATTATATCCCCTTTTTTTTGCCAATGCTATTGCATATCCATCTTTAGCAAACATTTGTCTAACTAAATTTCCATCTGGAAATAAATTTAAAGTACAATTTGTTAATACTCCATCTACATCAAATATGAAAGTATTAATATCATTCATTATATTTATATAATTTTTCATATATTCCATTAAACATAATAAAATAACAAAAAAAAAGCCATTAAATCTGATTATCTTATTTGTTTAACCAGATCTCCATCTGAAAATAAATTTAAAGTATTTCATTATTTTTTTCTATAACTACTAAAACCTATATAAACTCGATTAAAAAAACTGAGATTAAAATTAAAACATATTAATTTTTCAAATATCTTCAAAATTAATATTTGTGAAATTTTTTATCTCTGATGTTTTTTTTTGTACATCCTTAATTTCTTGATTATATGTAGTATGACTTTTAAAATCTTTTTGATGACGTTCGGAAATAACTTCTCTTCCTTTTTCATGAATAATAAATCGAATCATATCATCAAGTATACTTTGAAATTTTGAAAAATCTTCTTTATACAAATAAATTTTGTGTTTTTTATAAGATATTTCTCCTGTTTCAGAAAAATTTTTCTTACTTTCAGTTATAGTTAAATAATAATCACCTGCTCTTGTTTCTCTTGCATCAAAAAAATAAGTTCGGCTCCCAGTTTTTAGAGTTCGTGAACAAATTTCATTTCTTTCTTTGATATTTTCTTTTTCGTCCATTTCA
The DNA here is from genome assembly GCF_014251595.1 of Blattabacterium cuenoti. Taxonomy (NCBI): domain Bacteria; kingdom Pseudomonadati; phylum Bacteroidota; class Flavobacteriia; order Flavobacteriales; family Blattabacteriaceae; genus Blattabacterium; species Blattabacterium cuenoti. The sequence goes on from NZ_CP059192.1 coordinate 441,591, forward strand.
AAAAATATTATAATCCTAATTAAGCAAATCTAAACAAAAAAAATGGTCCACACTACTTTTTTTATCATAATTATTTAGATTTAAATTTTATAAACAAATATTATGATTTTCCATTTTTGATATTTTTCCATTTTTTAAAACAATAAATAAATCAAAATCAGAAATATAAGAAATATCGTGAGTGATAATAATAATAGTGGTATATTTCATTTTTTTTTTAATAGAATGAATAATAAGTCTTCTAGTTTTTTGATCGATAGCGGAAAAACTATCATCAAATAAAAGAATTTTAGGATTTCTTATAATTGCTCTGGCTATACATATTCTTTGTTTTTGTCCTCCAGATAAAGTAATTCCTCTTTCCCCTATCATAGTATCATACGCTTCTTTAAAATTGAGAATATCATTTTCTATCATAGCTATTCTAGCTGCATTATATACTTTATATGGAGTAGGTTGATTTACACTTCCTAAAGCTATATTATTATAAATAGAATCTGAAAAAAGAAAAGACTCTTGAGGAACATAACCAATATTTTTTCTAAAATCATATAAATTATGATTTTTTAAAGATAAATTATCTACTAATATTTCTCCTTGATTCGGATCATACAAACGAGATATTAATTTTCCTATAGTTGTTTTTCCAGATCCTGTTTCTCCTGTTAAAATTAAAGTTTTTCCTTTCATTAAAGTGAATGATACTTTACTAATAGTTTCATTTTTAATATTTTTATTCACACTTATTTGATGACTATTGTTACAATAAAAAAAACTTACATTTTTAAATTGAATTTTTCCAAAAATTTTATTTTTTATATGATTATTATTTGATATCTCAGGTTTTTCTTTCAAAAATTCACAAATACGAATTTGTGATACTTTAGCTCTTTCTACAATAGAAACAACCCATCCTAATATAATAAAAGGAAAAATTAACACATTTATATATGTGAAGAATTCCGCAATGGTTCCAATTTCTTTTATCTCTCCTTCAAAATATTTTTTTCCTCCAAAAAAAAGAATTAGTAAATGACAAGCTCCTATAAAAAATATAATAATAGAAGATAATATAGTATCAATTTTAGCTAGTTCTATATTTTTTTTTTGATATTTTAATATAATCTTTCTGTGTTTTTCTTTAAAAAAAGATTCAGATACAAATGATTTAATTATGTGAATTCCTGAAAAAGTTTCTTGTATAAAGGAGCAAATAATAGATTGAAAACTCTGAACTTTTTCACTTTTACTAGTAATGAAAACACTAATATAATAAATAAAAATAAAAAGAATAGGAATAGGTAAAATGACATAAAAAGTCAGCATTTTATGAATCCGTAACATTTGCATAAATACCATAAAAAAAAGAATTATAAGATTCAAGAAATACATTATTCCAGGACCAATATATTGTCTTATAAAAGAAACGTCTTCTGTAAGTCGATTCATTAAATCCCCTGTAGAATTTTTTTTATAAAAAGATAAACTTAACTTTTGATAATGTAAAAAAATATCATTTTTAATATCAAATTCTATCATTCTAGATGTAGTAATTATACATTGTCGCATATGATATCTTACAAATCCACCTATAATTGGAACTATTAATATGATACTGGTATAAATACAAATGTCTTTTTTTAAAGAATAAATAGAAAGAGAATTTGATGTATTTGAAAAGTTTATAAACAGATTTTTTATGCTATTAACAGATTTTCCTATATAAGGAATAGGAAGAAGAGTTAAAATATTTGATACTAAAATTAGAAAAAATCCTATACACAAACGAAATTTGTACTTTTGACAATACCTTTTGCTAAAAGTAAATAAACTACTCATATAATATACAAAAATACAAACTTTTTAAGTTTTGATTTTTTATTTATATAATTGTACGAAAAATTTTTTGTGCATAAAAAATCAACATTATTATAATCAAAAATGTCAATTAGACGACACTTTAGAATAAGAAGTTTACAATTTTTATATGCTCAATATTTATCTAAAATGGATTCAAATAAAGTTGAAAAAAATATGCTTCAAAGTATTGAATCATTGCATAATTTGTACATTTTTTTTCTTTATTTAATTTTGAAAATTAGAGAAAATGCTTTAAAAAAAAATTATTTTTTTAATAATAATAACGAAAGAAATATCATACAAAAATTTGCATGTAATTCAGTCATAAAAATTTTATCCAAAAATAAATATTTAGCAGAAGAATATCATTCTACAAAAAATTCGGAAAAAATTTTATGGAAGCAACAAGACGAATATATCTTTATATTGTTGCAAGAAATGCAAAAATATGATTTTTGCTCTAAATATTCTAGAACAAATTCTTCTTCTTTTGAAGAAGAAAAAAGATTTTTAATAAAATATTATAAAAATTTTATTATTCCAAATAAAAAATTGGGAGAATATATAGAAGATTTATACTACTTTAACGGAGAAGAAAATTTATACATAGCGCATACTATGGTATGTAAAACTTTACAGTTTATAAATCATTCTACACCAAAAAATTTTAAATTATATAATATTTATAAAAATAATGACAATAGAAAATTTATCATCGATTTGTATCGAAATACAATTTTTCATAAAGAAGAATTTAATAATTTAATTAATGACATATCGAATAATTGGGATATAAAAAGAATTGCAATTATAGATTTAATTATATTGCAAATGGCAATTTGTGAATTTTTATATTTTCCAAATATACCGCCCAAAGCAACTATGAATGAATATATAGAAATTACAAAAATATTTTGTATGGAAAAAAGTAAAATTTTTATTAATGGTATATTAGATCAAATATTTAAATTTTTATATAAAAAAAATAAAATATTCAAAATCGGAAAAGGACTAATGTAAAATTTACTCAAAAAAAAATAATATGATTTTTATGTTTTTTTCATTACAACAAAATTCTATTACAAACACCATTTGGATGTTCGTTTTGATTTTCATTATATTTTATTTTTTCATGATACGTCCTCAAATAAAAAAACAAAAAATCGAAAAAAAATTTCAGGAAAATTTAAAAATAGGAAATTACATCGTAACGAATTCAGGAATACATGGTAAAATCACAGATATTACAGATCATTTTTGTATACTAGAAACTGTTACAGGAAAAATAAAATTTGAAAAAAATACAATATCAAAAGAATTAACACAATTACGTTATCATCATAATCATGCTAATAATAATAATCAAAAAAAAACTATAAGTTATGATCAAAAAAATAAAGAATAGAAAAATAAAATTAGTAGGTATAACGGGAAAAATGGGATCTGGTAAAAGTTTATTTACTTCCTTTTTTTGTGAAAAAGGTGTCCCTATTTATTATTCAGATCAAAGAGGAAAAATATTAATGAATCAAATAGAAATTATAAAACAAAATATCATAAAATATTTTGGAAAAAATTCTTATGATAAAAAAAATCAAATAAATAAAACTTATTTATCTAATATTGTATTTAAATATCCTACTGCATTAAAATTATTATGTAATATTGTACATCCATGGGTTTTTCTTGATTTTCAACAATGGATATCATCTCTAACACAAGATCATAAAAAAAAATATTATATGTAATCAAAGAATCCGCTATTTTATTTGAAAGTCAAAGTTATAAAGAATGTGATTTTATTATTACTATAATTTCATCCCAAAAAAATATAATCAAAAGAATAATAAAAAGAGATAATTTAAATGAAAATCAAATTATAAATCGTTTAAAAAATCAAATATCTAATAAGAAAAGAAAAAAAAGATCTAATCTTATTATTCATAATTATTTATCTACGTATCATTTAAAAAATCAAGCAAAAAAAACACATCGATTATTAAAAAAACTAATTATACAAAAAAATCAATATGGGGAAAGGAGATAAAAAAACTAGAAGAGGAAAAATAAGAAATAAAACTTATGGAAATCTTCGTCCAAATCCAAGAAATTCCAACAAAAAGAAAAAAAAAATAATTAAAAATGTTCATCTTTTTTATCACCAGTAAAAATAGACAAAAAATATATTAATTGAGCTAAACTACCTAAAGCAGAAACAACATAAGTCATAGCAGCCCAATTTAGTGATTCTTTTGCTTTATGATATTCTTGATGATTTACTACATTTTTATTTCTAAGCCAAGTTAAAGCTCGATTACTAGCATCAAACTCTATAGGTAGAGTGATTAAAGAAAAAACCACAACCAAAAAAAATAAACCTATTCCTAATTTAAGAATTAAAGAATCTTTTCCTCCTGAACTATAAAAAACAGTCAATCCAGACATTATTGCTATGTTCACAAATCTAGAACTAAAATTTAGAATGGGAATTAAATGATTTCGTAATTTTAATAAATTATAGCCTAATCTATGTTGTAAAGCATGACCACATTCATGAGCAGATACTGCAACGGCAGCTGCCGTTTTATCGTTATAAACTTTTTCACTTAAGTTAATTGTTTTATTCATAGGATTATAATGATCAGTTAATTCCCCTTCAACAGAAAGGACCTTAACATCCCATATTCCATGATCAGTTAACATTTTTTCTGCTATTTCTTTTCCACTCATATGTGAATCTAAATAAAGTTTAGAATAAACTCTGAATTTATTTTTTAATATTGTATTCACAATAAGACTTATCAAAAAAGTAATTCCAACAATTAAATAGTAAGTCATAAAATTTGTTTTTAAACAAAATTATTAATTTATAAATTAAAATGAAAATATATATAAATTAGCTTATATGTCAAACCTCTGACTATGAATATACCAAGAGTAAACCATCTAAAAAGAGTCGTTATTATTGGTTCTGGATTCGCTGGATTACAAGTAGCGAAAAAATTAAGAAGAGATAAATTTCAAGTAGTTCTTATAGATAAAAATAATTATCATACTTTTCAACCTTTATTATATCAAGTAGCGACAGCAGGATTAGAACCAGATTCTATAGCACATTCTATTAGAAATATTATTAGAAAAACTAAAAACTTCTTTTTTAGATTGGCTATTGTCCATTCTATTAACACAAAGGAGCAAAAAGTATATACAAATGTAGGAGATTTATCCTATGATTATTTAATTATGGCTACAGGGTCTGTTACCAATTATTTTGGAAATAAAAACATAGAATCTTTTGCTTTACCCATGAAATCTATTCCAGAAGCTTTAAATTTAAGAAGTCTTATTTTACAAGATTTTGAATCCGCTTTATTAACAAAAAATAAGAAGAAAAAAGAAAGACTTATGACTTTCGTTATTGTAGGTGGAGGACCTACTGGAGTTGAATTAGCTGGAGCTTTAGCTGAAATGAAAAAATATGTTTTACCTCATGATTATCCTGATTTAGACATTCAATATATGAATATTCATTTGTTACAAGCTACTTCTAGATTATTAGATGGAATGTCTAAACAATCAGCTCAACAAGCTTACAAAAATTTGGAAAAATTGGGTGTTATTATTTGGCTTAATTGTTTAGTTAAAGATTATAATGGAGAAATAGTTTTTATGGAAAAAAATCAAAAAATAGAATCTTCAAATGTAATATGGGCAGCAGGAGTTAAAGGCGCTATAATGAAAGGTTTTTTAAAAGAAGATATAGAAGGAAATAGAATTTTAGTAGATAATTATCTTAAGACTATAAGATATAAAAATATTTTTGCGATTGGAGATGTAGCTTATATGAATGATAATAAACATTATCCAAATGGTCATCCTATGACAGCTCAACCTGCTATACAACAAGGTAATTATTTAGCTAAAAACTTAAATTATTTTTTATTTTTAGATAACTCAAAAATGAAACCTTTTGTTTACAAAAATTTGGGTTCTATGGCAACCATAGGTAGAAATAAAGCCGTGTGTGATTTCCCTTATTTAAAACTAAAAGGTTTTTTGGCGTGGATTGTATGGATGTTTGTTCATTTAGTCAGCTTAGTTGGTTTTAGAAATAGAGTAATAGCTTTAACAAATTGGATTATTCAATACTTTCATTATCATAAAAGTGTACGTCTAATTATAAGACCATTTCATAGAAAAAAAAAAATTATTTGAAAATAAGTTGAGAAAGAATATTTTTCATTTTATTTTCTGTTTCCATATACTCTTGATGGATATTACTATCCATAGTAATTCCGCTGCCAGCATATAAAGTCATTTCTTTTTGGTCTTCTTTTATTCTTACACATCTTAAATTAAGATATAATTCCATATTATTTTTATGAACGATTCCAATGTATCCTGTATAAAAATTTCTTTTGTATCCTTCATATTTATGAATAAAATCTAAAGATTTGATTTTTGGAAATCCACATATAGAAGGAGTTGGATATAAACGATTTAATATTTCATAATAATTAGGATTATTATAAAAAGAAAAAAAAATTGGAGTTTCTAAATGTTTTAAATGCCCTACTTTTATGATTTTAGTTTTTTTTATATAAATATATCCTTTATAAGATTTTAATAAATGAATAATATATCTTACTACAATTTTATGCTCTTCTATTTCTTTTTTTGTCCATTTATTAGATCCCCAAATTGTTCCTGCTAAAGCTGGAATTTTTAATTGTTTATTATAACATTTCATTAATAATTCAGGAGTACATCCTATCCAAAATCCATGATGAAAATCATACCAAAGACTAATTAAAGCATTAGGATACGTATAGATTAATTTTATAAATGTATTTTTAAAATAAAAATGACGAAAAGGTATTTTAATAAATCTGGATAAAACAACTTTTTTGAAAAATCCTTTTTTTATATTTTGAACGGCTTTTTTTATTAAATTTTTATATTCGCAAGAATATGTTAAAGTTAAAAAGGAAGAATTTTGTTCCCAAAAAGATGAAAAAATATTCTCTTTTTTGTGAAAATATTTATGAATATCCACACAATAAACTTTTTTGGGGTATATTTTTATGGTATAATCGTAATTAAAATTTTTAATTAAAAAAAATTTTCCATTTCTATATATAGAATCATAATGAGAATAAAAAAATATTTTTTTATCATAAGGTTTTCTGAAAATAACAAAATTATTATGGTTAAAATAATTTTTAATAATTTTTTTATACAAAGAAAAAACACTGATTTTTACTGACATATTTATTTTTTGGTAATTATAATATTAGTTAGCTTACAAAAGCTAATAATGGTTTTTTTTTCATTATAAATATTAACTTTGACAAAATGTAAAGAATTTCCTTTATGAAAAATTTTAGCTTTGGCAAACAAAATTCCTTTTTTTGTAGATCGAACATGATTGGCAGAAATTTCAATACTAAAAACATTAAAATTATCTTTTTTTTCGTTTTTTATATTGATAAAAGAAATAGAACTTCCAACACTTTCAGCTAAAATCATAGTCGCTCCTCCATGTAGATATCCAAATGGCTGAAACATTTTATGATCTATAGGCATTTTTGCTATCAAAGTATCCAATTTAGGAGATAAAAAAATAAATTGAATCTTCATCATGTTTATCAATGTATTTTTTTTTAAATCGTTTAGTTCATTTAATAATTCTTGAATATGTTTCATAACATAATATAAAAATCAACAATGTGAAATTCATTATGTCAATCAATTTACATTATTACATAATAATTATTTTATCTATTTCTTAAAAAGAATACAAATACGAAAAATATGAAAAAAAAAAAACAATACGATAAAAACGATGAAAATCTTATTCCTTTAATTGGAATGGAAAATAAAATTATAGGATTTGAAAAAAAAGAAAAAATTCATATCGAAGGACTATTACATAGTGCTGTTTCTGTTTTTATTTTTAATTTAAAAAATGATTTAATGTTGCAAAAAAGATCTTCAAAAAAATATCATTCTTCCTTGCTTTGGACCAATACTTGTTGCAGTCATCCCAAAAAAAACGAATCTGTTTTAAAAGCAGCACATCGTTGCTTGATAGAAGAAATGGGTTTTGATTGTTTTTTAGAACAACGATTCAGTTTCACTTACCATAAGTGTTTTAATAATGGATTAATAGAAAATGAATTAGATCATGTTTTTGTCGGATATTATGAAAAATCTCCAACTATAAATTTTAAAGAAGTCGATAATTGGAAATGGATATCATTAAAAAAATTAATTGAAAATATCCATGCTTATCCAGATTCTTATACCATTTGGTTAAAAATTATTGTTCAAAATTATTTAAATCAATTAAAATATATTTAAATATGATAGCTACCATAAGCAGAAAAGGATATTTTAGTGCATCACACAGACTTTACAATAATCATTGGGATAATCAAAAAAATATTGAAATATTTGGAAAATGTTCACATTTAAATTATCATGGACATAATTATCAATACATTGTAAGTCTCACAGGAAAAATTGATGCGGAAACAGGTTTTGTTTTCAATTTACAAAAATTGAAAAATATTCTTTATGAAGAAATAGAGAAAATTTTTGATCATAAAAACATTAATTTAGACATCAAAGAATTTTCATCGATCAATCCAACTATAGAAAATGTAGTTATTTTCATGTGGAATAAAATAAATAAAAAAATACCTTCAGATTTTCATTTAAAAATAACATTATACGAAACGGAAAATAATTTTGTTGAATATGATGGAAAATAATAAAAATATTATAAAAACAATTTTATATGACAATCATGTCAATTTAGGAGCAAAAATGGTTAACTATTCCGGATTTTATATGCCACTTCAATATACTTCTTCTTTAATAGAACATATGCATGTAAGAAATTATGCTGGAATTTTTGATGTAAGTCATATGGGAAAATTTATATTAAAAGGAAAACACTCTGAAGATTTAATTCAATATTTAACCACAAATGATTTATCTAAAATAAAGACAGGACAAGCTCAATATAGTTGTTTAATTAATGATAAAGGAGGAATTATAGATGATTTAGTTATTTATAAAATATCAAAAGAAAAATTTTTGATTATAGTTAATTCTATTAATATAGAAAAAAATAAAAAATGGATAAATGATCATATTAATAAAAAATATCATAATATAGAATTGATAGATACTTCTAGAAAGTATTCTTTATTAGCTATTCAAGGACCATTATCGTTATTTTATGCTCAAAAGTTTACAAATATTTCATTAGAAGAAATTTGTTTTTATCATTTTAAAATAGGCGAATTTTCAGGAATAAAAGATGTATTAATTTCTCGTACAGGATACACAGGATCTAAAGGGGTAGAAATTTATGTTTCCAATGAAAATGTAAAAAAAATATGGAATGATGTTTTAAAAATAAAAAAAATAATTCCTTGTGGAATAGCAAGTAGAAATTCATTAAGGTTAGAAATGGGATACAGATTATATGGACAAGATATATCTGAAAATATAACCCCTGTAGAAGCTGGTTTATCTTGGATAATTAAATTTGAGAAAGAATTTATAGCAAAAAGAATATTACAGAAACAAAAAAAAGAAGGAAAATATAAAAGATTAATATCTTTTCTTGTTGAAGAAAAAAACAAAATTCCAAGACAAGGACATTTATTAGTAGATGAAAATGAAAAAACCATTGGTTATGTAACTTCTGGTTCCTTCTCTCCAGTTCTAAAAAAAGGCATTGGGATAGGATATTTTTTTAAAAATCAAAAAGAAATAAATTCTGTATTTATTATTATAAGAAAAAAGAAAATATCTATTAAGATGGTTAAATTACCTTTCATCAAAATAAATCATTAAAAAATAAATAAAAAAAAACATAATATATTTAAAACATATTAAAAAAAATTTTTTGTTAGCTATTCCTATATTTTTTACTCAATTAGGTGTAATCTGTGTAGGATTATCTGATAATATGATGGTAGGTTTTTTAGGAAAAAAAGCTTTAGCTTCAGTTTCGTTGGCTAATTCTGTTTTTTTTATTGTCATTATTTTTGGATTGGGAATATCTACAGCAATTTCTTCTTTAATAGCATCAATAGATGTAAAACAAGAATATAAAAAAGGGGCTATTATTTTTCACCATGGATTAATTTTAAATTTTTTTCTATCCATATTTATGTATGGATTCATACATATATTTTGTTATATTTTTCCATACTTAAAACAACCTAAAGAAATACTAAATGAAACAATTTATTTTTTGAAAATAGTATCCATATCTCTTATTCCTTGGATGATTTTTGAAGTTTTTAGAAAATTTTCAGAAGGATTATCTTTAGTCCTTCCTAGTTTAATTATAACTTGGATTTCTGCTTTTATTAATATTATACTAAATTATATTTTTCTTTACGGAAAATGTGGTTTTTCGAAATTAGGGATTATTGGCGTTGCTTATGCAACTTTAATATCTCGTACTTTTATGCTGATAGGTATTTTTATTTTTTTGTATAAATATAAAAAAGTACATAACTATTACAATCAATTAAAATATTTTTTTTTTGATAAAAAATATATAAAAAAAATATTGAAAATAGGAATTCCGTCTGGATTACATATGTTGTTTGAAATGTGTGCTTTTGCCATTTCCTCTTTTATATCAGGTAAATGTGGAGTTAAAGTATTGGCGGCTCATCAAATAGTTTTAAATTTAGTTTCTTCTACTTTTCTTTTAAGTACAGGTTTATCTGTGGCTGCTACAGTGAGGATAGGAAATCAATTCGCTCTAAAAAATTATTTAGAATTAAAAATAATAGGAAAATCTATTTTTTTTATGGGAGGAATTCTTATGTTGATTTGCAGTTTTTTATTTTTCTTCTTAAAAAGTTATATTCCTTATATTTATATAAAAAATGATGATGAAGTTATTAAACTTGCAGAAAAAATGATTATGATTGCTAGTTTTTTTCAATTATCTGATGGATTACAAGGAATTATTCTTGGAGCATTAAGAGGATTACAAGACGTTCATATTCCTATGTGGATCAGTTTTTTTTCTTATTGTATAATTGCTATACCTACAGCATGGTTTTTATCAATTAAAATGGGAGGAATAGGAGTGTGGATTGGATTAGGTATAGGATTAACTATATCTGCTATATTGCTTTTTATCAGATATAAAACAATAATTCAAAAATTACTCAAAAAAAGTACAATAATTTAATATTCAATAATATACTATTCATATTAAATATCTATATTTGTCATGTAATATATGGATATTAAAAATTTTAATAGTATTTTTACCATTCTTTTATGAAAACATTTCAAGAATACGGTCTTCTCAACAAGAATATAATTCAAGCTATAGAAGAACTTGGTTTTAAGTATCCAACTCCGATACAAGATAAAGTAATTCCTTTTTTATTGTCTTCAAAAAAAGATATTATAGCATTAGCTCAAACTGGAACAGGAAAAACAGCAGCTTTTGGTCTTCCCATTATTCAACAAATAAATATTAAATCCAATTTTACTCAATCTTTAATTTTGTGTCCTACAAGAGAATTGTGTATACAAATTACACGAGATCTTTGTCGTTTTTCAAAATTTTCATCATTGATAAAAATTGTTTCATTATATGGAGGTGCTAACATTAATTCTCAAATTCAATCTTTGAAAAAACAAACTCATATCGTAGTTGGAACTCCAGGAAGAATTATTGATTTAATCCAAAGAAAAAAATTATTTTTTGATAAAATTAAATGTTTAGTACTTGATGAAGCCGATGAAATGCTAAATATGGGATTTAAAGATGAATTAGATTCTATAATAGAAAAATTACCAAAAAAAAGACAAAGTCTCTTATTTTCGGCTACAATGTCTAGATATATAAACGTTATAGCTCATAAATATTTAACAGATCCTGTAGAAATTGTTACAGGTAAAAAAAATATAGGTTCAGATGATGTAAAACATGTTTATTATATAATTGAAAATTTAAATAAAAAATATTTAACCTTAAAAAGGATTGTAGATATTAATCCTGATATTTTTGGTATTATATTTTGCAATACTAAAAAAGAAACTAAAGAAATAGCCGAATCTTTAATAAAAGATGGTTATAACGTAGACGCTTTACATGGAGATCTTTCGCAAACACAACGCGAGTCTGTGATGAATAGATTTAGAAACAAAAATTTGCAATTTCTTGTAGCAACAGATGTTGCTGCTCGTGGATTAGATGTAAATAATATTACTCATATTATTAATTATAATCTCCCAAAAGAAAGTGAAATTTATGTTCATAGAAGTGGACGTACTGGAAGAGCTGGAAATACAGGAATTTCGGTTTGTATTATTCAATACAAAGAAATTAAAAATTTAAGAGAATTTGAAAAAAAACTTGGAAAAAATTTTGACCGAATCATGGTTCCTACTGGAGAAGAAATATGCGAAAAACAATTATTTTTTTTTGTAGAAAAGATAAAAAAAGTAATTGTTGATGAAAAAATAATGAATAAATTCCTTCCTGAAATACAAAAAAAATTAGAATTTTTTGATAAAAAAGAATTAATAAAACGTTTTTCCTGGATAAAATTCAATCATTTTATGAATTTTTATAAAAATTCTCAAGATTTAAATCCTATTTTTTATAAAAAAACACAAAATAAAAAAAGAATTTTTTTAAGAACAAAAAAATTTAAGAAAGAATCTTTCTCAAAACTTTTTTTAAATATCGGATCTAAAGATAAACTGACAAAATTAGGATTAATAAATTTAATCAATCAAGCTGTTAATAAATCACGTATTAATATTGGTCATATAGAAATTTTATCAAATTCTTCATTATTTGAAGTGGAAAAACGTTATAGAGATAAAATATTAATAGGAATGAGTAGAATAAGTCATCTAGGAAGACCCCTTTCGATAGAAATTAAAAACTGAATTTTTTTTGTTATGGCAGGAAATATTTTTGGAAATTTGTTCAGAGTTAGCACTTTCGGAGAAAGTCATGGAATAGCATTAGGTGGAGTGATTGATGGATGTCCAGCAGGAATAAAATTAAATATTAAAGAAATTCAATATGAATTAAATAGAAGAAAACCAGGACAATCATCTATTGTCACTCAAAGAAATGAACCTGATAAAGTTGATTTTTTATCCGGAATTTTTAATAATAAAACGACAGGAACTCCCATTGGATTTATTATTTATAATAAAGATCACCAGTCATATGATTATGATCATATTCGAGAAGTTTATCGTCCATCACATTCAGATTTGACATACGAAAAAAAATATGGAATAAGAGATTACAGAGGAGGAGGGCGGTCTTCTGCAAGAGAAACAATATGTCGAGTAGTAGCTGGGGCTATTGCTAAACAATTAATCAAAAATATTACAATTACATCTTATGTTTCTTCTGTAGGAGATATATCCATAAATAAATCTTATCAAGAACTAGATTTATCCAGAGAATCAATAGAAAAAAATTCGATAAGATGTCCTGATCCAGACACTGCAGAAAAAATGATATCTAAAATAAAAAAAACAAAAAGTCAAGGAGATACAATAGGAGGAATAATCACTTGTGTGATAAAAAATATTCCAATAGGAATTGGAGAACCTGTTTTTGACAAATTGCATGCTGAATTGGGAAAAGCGATGCTTTCAATTAATGCTGTAAAAGGTTTTGAATATGGGAGTGGATTTGATGGAACAAAACTAACTGGTTCTCAACACAATGATTTATTTCAAAAAGATGAAAAAACTAAAACAAATTTATCTGGAGGGATACAAGGAGGTATTTCAAATGGAATGGATATTTATTTTAGAATTGCATTTAAACCTGTAGCAACAATAATGAAAAAACAAAAAACTATAGATAAACATGGAAATTTTGTTCTTATGGAAGGAAAAGGAAGACATGATCCTTGTGTATTGCCTCGTGCAATTCCTATTGTTGAATCTATGACAGCTTTAGTTTTAGCCGATTATTGGATGTATACTAAATTATCTAAATATTCTTCAATTATAAATTGAATCAAAAATATCTTATTTTTATTTTAGGCCCAACCTGTGTAGGAAAAACTAATCTTTCCTTATTTTTAGCTGAAAAATTTAAAACTGAAATTTTATCCAGTGATTCTAGACAATTTTATAAAGAATTAAAAATAGGAACTTCTATGCCAACTACAAAAGAACTATATAGTGTTCCTCATCATTTTATTGGACATTTGAGTATTCATCATACTTATAATGCCAAATTATTTGAAATAGATTCTTTGAATAAGATTTCAGAGTTATTTACTAAACATTCCATATTAATTATGGTAGGAGGATCTAGTTTATATGAAAAAGCAGTAACAGAAGGATTATCTGAATTTCCTAAAATCAATTCTAATGTTAGAAATCGTTTGATTTATTATTTTAAAAAAAATGGAATTTCCTTTTTACAAAAAGAATTTCTCAAAATTCAAAAAAAAAATGAATCAATAGATATTGATAATCCTAGACGTTTAATTCGATACTTAGAAATATTTAGATCTACAGGAAAAAATCCTTCTTTTTTTTACACACATAAAAAAAAAAGAAATTTTATAATTTTAAAAATAGGATTAACAATTCCAAGATATGAAATTTATTCCAGAATAAATGATAGAGTAGATTACATGATGAAAATAGGTTTGTTAGATGAAGCAAAACTCTATTATCATTATAGAAATTTAAATAGTTTAAAAACTATAGGATATAAAGAAATATTTGATTTTTTTTCTAAAGAAAAAAATGATTTAAATGAAAGTATAGAAGAAATAAAAAAAAACACCAGAAGATATGCAAAAAAACAGTTTACCTGGTATAGGAAAGATCCGTCAATTATATGGTTTCATCCAAAAGAAAAAGATAAAATATTAAATTTTATTTTAAAAATAATGGGCAATACTGGATTCGAACCAGTGACCTCCTGCTTGTAAAACAGATGCTCTAAACCAAACTGAGCTAATTGCCCTATCTGTTCTTCGTATTTATTCAAATGTAAGAATAAATTATTTATAATATAACAAAATTTCAGATACAACAAACGTACTTCCACTGATTAAAATTAAATCATTTTTATTGGCTTTTTTTTTAGCAGACAAAAAAGCTGTTTTCACAGAAGTAAAAAAATTTATTTTATCACAATTTTTAAATATTTTATTAACCAACATAGTTAAATCATGAATAGAATATTTTCTATCTATATCAGGTTGACAAAAATAATAAAAAGATTCAATGGGAAAATATTTTAATAAATTATCTACTTTTTTTTCTTTTACAAAACCTAAAACTAGGTGTAGTTTTTTATATGATTCTTTTTTTAACTGTTGATTGATTGCATATACCCCTCCTTCATTATGAGCAATATCACAAATAATTTTTGGATTTTCTTTTTGTAAAATGTGCCATCTTCCTTTAAATTTAGTATTTTTAATTACATTTTTTAATCCTTTTTTAATAGATCGATTAGAGATAATAATATTTTTTCTGTGATGCAAAATATTGACAATTTTTAATACTACGCTTCGATTGAAATTTTGATAATCTGCTTTAAAAGGTATTTTATATTGAAAATCTTTTGTAGTATTTACAGAAATATAAATTGGAGCATTTTTTTTTAAAGCTTCTTTAAAAAAAAGAAATCGAACGTCTTTTGATATTTGTCTTCCTATTATTACTGATACATTTTTTTTTATAATTCCAGCTTTTTCCAAAGCAATTTGAAATTGATTATTTCCAAGAGTTTCTGTATGATCTATACTAATATTTGTAATTACAGATATTTCTGGATTTATTATATTTGTAGAATCTAATCGTCCTCCCATTCCTACCTCAATAATTGCTATATTTACCTTTTTTTCTTTAAAATATTGAAAAGCTAAAGCGGTATTCATTTCAAAAAATGAAATTTTTTCTTGTTCTATAAATTTTTTATTTTCATTTATAAAATCTATTATGAATTCTTTTTCTATCAAAAATCCATTCCAGGTTATTCTTTCTCTAAAATCTATTAAATGAGGAGAAGTAAATAGCCCAATATTATATTTTTCTTCTTGTAAAATAGAAGATAACATGTGAACTGTTGATCCTTTTCCATTTGTTCCACCTACGTGAATAGTTTTAAAAAAATTTTGTGGATTTCCTAAATAAGAACAAAAATTATGTATTCTCTTCAAACCTGGTTTATACGATCTCAATCCTATTTCTTGATAGATTGGAAGACGTTTCAAAATCCATTGAACTGTTTCTGTATAATTCAAATATTAATATATTAAAAATAACATAGCAAAAATATATTTTTTTCAAAAAATTGATTATATTCGTATCATAACTAATTTGTAATTATTGTAATAAAATCACATATACATTTTATTGAAAAAATTATAGAAGAAGATATAAAAAATGGACTTCCTATAAAAAAAATTAAATTTCGTTTTCCTCCTGAACCCAATGGGTTTCTTCATATTGGACATATAAAAGCTATATGTTTAAATTTTGAGTTAGGAATAAAATATAAATCTCCAATTAATTTAAGATTTGATGATACTAATCCTATAGGAGAAAATAGAACTTTTATAGAATCTATAAAAAAAGACATTCTTTTTTTAGGATTTCATTGGGATCAGGAAAGTTATGCTTCAGATTATTTTCCTCAACTTTATAAATGGGCTATAAAGTTAATTAAAAAGAATAAAGCTTATGTAGATGATCAATCTCAAAATATTATCCAATTTCAAAGGAAAAATCCTTTTGAAATTGGAATTAATAGTGATTATAGAAATAGATCTATAGAAGAAAATTTGTTTTTATTCGAAAAAATGAAAAATGGATCCTTTAAAGAAGGGGCTTGTGTTTTAAGAGCTAAAATTAATATGAGTTCTTCAAATATGAATATGCGAGATCCAATTATGTACAGAATTTTACAAAAAAAACATCATAGAACTGGATATAAATGGTGTATTTATCCTACTTATGATTGGACACATGGTTTATGTGATTATATAGAACAAATATCTCATTCTTTATGTTCATTAGAATTTGAAAATAGACGTCCTTTATATAACTGGTATTTAGATCATATTTATATTGATAATAATGATCAAATTAGGCCTAAACAAATAGAATTCTCAAGATTAAATTTAAGTCATACTATAACGAGTAAAAGAAAAATTCAATATTTAATTAAAAAAGGAATTATTCAATCTTGGGACGACCCACGTATTTTCACAATATCTGGATTACGTCGTAAAGGATATACTTCTATTGCTTTAAAAAATTTTATTCATAAAATAGGAATTACAAAAAGAAATAATATTATAGACATATCTTTTTTAGAATTTTGGATTAGAAAACATTTAAATAAAATAGCTACTAGGGTTATGGTTGTATTACATCCAATTAAATTAATCATAGACAATTATTTAAATACGAGAACTGAATGGATGGAAGCAGAAAATAATCCAGAAGATTCTAATTTTGGAAATAGAAAAATTCCTTTTTCTAAATATATATATATTGAAGAAAATGACTTTTTAGAAAAAGAAAAGAAAAATTTTTTTCGTCTATGTCTTGGAAAAGAAGTTCGACTTAAAAATGCTTATATCATAAAAGCAAATTATATAAGAAAAAATTCTGAAGGAAAAATAAAAGAAATACATTGTACTTATGATCCCAAAAGCAAGTCTGGAAAAAGAAATAAAACTCAAGAAAAAAGAAGAGTAAAAAGTACTTTACATTGGGTCTCTATAAAACATTTTTTTCCTATAAAGATTAATTTATACAATTCTCTTTTTTTTAAAAAAAATACAGATGATATTAATTTTGATAAACATATCAATCCTACATCAAAAAATCAAATTATAGGTTATGCTGAGCCTTATTTAAAGGAAGCAAAAAAAGGAGATCATTTTCAATTCCAAAGAATTGGATATTTTTATGTGGATAGTGAGATGATTCACAATAAAGAAAAAATTGTTTTTAATCAAACAGTATCTATAAAAAACCAATGGGAAAAATATAACTTATAAACTAATTTTCAGCTTCATATAAAATATCCGGAAAAATGTTTTCATATTCTCTTAATCCAGTCCCTGCGGGTATTTTATGTCCTACAATAACATTTTCCTTTAATCCATGTAAATAATCAATTTTACTACTTATAGCAGCTTCGCTTAAAACTTTTGTTGTTTCTTGAAATGAAGCGGCGGATATAAAAGATTTTGTTTGTAATGCCGCTCTTGTTATCCCTTGTAATATAGGTCTTGCCGTGGCAAAAATTGCATTTCTAGTTTTGACTAATTTTTTATTTTTATATTTTAAAACTGCATTTTCATTTCTTAAATTTCTATAGCTAATAATATCTCCATTTTTAAAGATTTCAGAATCTCCAGAATTTTCAACTACTTTCATTTGAGAAATTCTATCATTTTCTTCTATAAAGTCATCTTTATATTCTATATTTCCTTCCAAAAATTTAGTATCGCCTACATCTATAACTTCTACCTTTCTCATCATTTGTAAAACAATGACTTCAAAATGTTTATCATTAATTTTTACACCTTGCAAACGATATACATCTTGTATTTCTTTGATTAAATATTCTTGAACGGCTCTAGGGCCTCTTATATTTAAAATATCATTAGGTGTAATAGCTCCATCTGATAATGGCATTCCTGCTTTTACATAATCGTTTTCTTGCACAAGTATTTGATTGGATAATTTGACTAAATATTTTCTAATTTCTCCTGTTTTAGACTCTACAATAATTTCCCTATGCCCTCTTTTTATTTTACCATGACTCACTATTCCATCTATTTCCGATACTATAGCTGGATTAGATGGATTACGTGCTTCAAATAATTCAGATAAACGAGGTAATCCTCCTGTAATATCTCCTGATTTAGCTGTTCTTCTTGGTACTTTTACTAATATTTTTCCTACATTTATTTTTTCTTCATCTTCTACCATTAAATGAGCTCCTACCGGTAGATTATATACTTTTAATTCTTCATTTTTGTCATTAACAATTTTTAATGTTGGTATCAAATTTTTGTTTCTAACTTCTGTAATTACTTTTTCTTGAAATCCAGTTTGTTCATCTATTTCTACTTGAAAAGTTACACCTTGTTCTAAATGTTGATAAGATATTATGCCAGAAAATTCTGCAACAATAACTGCATTATATAAATCCCATTTGCAAATTATATCTCCTGTTTTCAATTTATCTCCATGTTTTACATATAAATAGGCTCCATAAGGAATATTATTCATCATTAGAACTGATGATTTTTTTAGATTAAAAAGTTTCATTTCTGTAGTTCGAGAAACCACTATTCCTATATGATCATAATTTTGTTTTATTTTCACTAATTTTAAATCTTCAAATTCTATAATTCCGTCATGTTTTGCTTTTATTTGTGAAGATTCTGTAATATTTCCAGCCGTTCCTCCAACATGAAAAGTTCGTAAAGTTAATTGAGTTCCAGGTTCTCCAATTGATTGTGCAGCAATAACTCCTACTGCTTCTCCTTTTTGAATAATTTTTCCTGTAGATAAATTACGACCATAACATTTAGAACAAATTCCCATTTTAGCTTCACAAGTTAAAGGAGATCTTACTTCTACCGTTTCAATACCAGATTGATCAATAATTTCTGCTATTTGTTCGTCAATCATTTCACCTGAAGAAATTATTAATTGATTATCTTTATAAATATCATTTAAAGATATACGTCCTAAAATTCTATCAAATAAAGTTTCCACTATTTCTTCATTTTTTTTCAATGCTGAAATTTCTAATCCACGTAAAGTTTGACAATCTTCCATCTTGATAATAACGTCTTGAGCTGCATCAACCAAACGTCTTGTAAGATATCCAGCATCTGCTGTTTTTAATGCAGTATCTGCTAATCCTTTTCTAGCTCCATGAGTAGATATAAAATATTCTAAAATTGATAATCCTTCTCTAAAATTGGATAAAATAGGATTTTCAATAATCTCTCCTCCAGAAGATCCTGCCTTTTGAGGTTTAGCCATTAATCCACGCATTCCTGAAAGTTGACGTATTTGTTCTTTAGAACCTCTTGCTCCAGAATCTAACATCATATATACAGAATTAAATCCTTGTCTATCTTCACGCATATATTTCATGACTTTTTCTGTAAGCATAGCATTGGTATTGGACCATATATCAATGACTTGATTATAACGTTCATTATTTGTGATTAATCCCATATTATAATTTATTTTTACATTATCTACTTGTTTCATTGCATGTTCAACCATATTTTTTTTATTATCAGGAATAATAATATCTCCCAATCCAAAAGACAACCCTCCTTTGAATGCATTATAAAAACCTAATTCCTTAATATCATCTAAAAAATTTGCAGTAGTAGGAACATCTGTAAGATGTAATATTTTTCCTATAATTTCTCTAAGGGATTTTTTTGTAAGAGATTCATTAATAAATCCTACTTTTCTAGGAACTACTTGATTGAACAATACTCTGCCTACAGTTGTTTCTATTATTTTACTAACAAATTTTTCTTTTTCACGAAGATTGACTTTAACTTTAATTAAAGCATGTAGATCTACTACATTTTGATTGTAGGCAATTTCTACCTCTTCTGGAGAATAAAAAATAAAACCTTCACCTTTTACTTTCTTTGTGGAATCTGATAACAAAGGTTTAGTCATATAATATAATCCTAATACCATATCTTGAGAAGGGACTGTAATAGGAGATCCATTCGCCGGATTTAATATGTTTTGAGAAGCTAACATCAAAAGTTGAGCTTCTAATATTGCTCCATGAGATAATGGTAAATGAACAGCCATTTGATCGCCATCAAAATCAGCATTAAAAGCAGCACAAACTAAAGGATGTAATTGAATTGCTTTTCCCTCTATTAATTTAGGTTGAAAAGCTTGAATTCCTAACCTATGCAATGTAGGAGCTCTATTTAATAATATAGGATGTCCTTTTAAAACATTTTCTAAAATATCCCATATCATGGGATCTCTTTTATCAATAATTTTTTTAGAAGATTTTACTGTTTTTACAATTCCTCTTTCAATCAATTTTCGTATGATAAAGGGTTTATAAAGTTCTGCTGCCATATCTTTAGGTAATCCACATTCATGCAACTTCAAATGTGGACCGACTACTATAACTGATCTTGCAGAATAATCTACTCTTTTTCCAAGTAAATTCTGTCTAAATCGACCTTGTTTTCCTTTTAATGCATCAGATAAAGATTTTAAAGGACGATTTGCTTCTGATTTTACAGCAGAAATTTTTCTTGAATTATCAAAAAGAGAATCAACTGCTTCTTGAAGCATTCTTTTTTCATTTCGTAAAATCACTTCAGGTGCTTTGATTTCTATAAGTCTTTTTAAACGATTATTTCTTATAAGTACACGACGATATAAATCGGTCATATCTGAAGCGGCATAACGACCTCCATCCAAAGGAACTAAAGGACGTAATTCAGGAGGAATCACAGATAATACATGAATAATCATCCAAGATGGATCTCCTCCATTTTTCTTTCCTTCTCTAAAGGATTCAACAACTTGTAAACGTTTTAATGCTTCAGTTCTCCTTTGTTTTGAAGTTTCATTATGTGCCTGATTCCTTAAATTCATAGACAAAAGATCTAAATTTATTTTATTTAAAAGATCCTCTATACATTCTGCTCCCATTTTAGCAATAAATTTATTGGGATCCGAATCTTCTAATTGTTGATTTCCTCTTGGGAGTTTGTTTAATACCTGCAAATATTCTTCTTCGGTAAGGAAATCTCCTTTATGGAAAGAAGATCCATCTGTACGTATTCCTACTCCTCCTTGAATAACGACATATCGTTCATAATAAATTATCATATCAAGTTTCTTAGAAGGTAAACCTAATAAATGTCCAATTTTATTAGGAGAAGATCGAAAACACCAAATATGAACAACAGGAACGACGAGACTTATATGCCCCATACGTTCTCTTCTGACTTTTTTCTCAGTAACTTCAACACCACATCGATCACAAACAATACCTTTATAACGAATTCTTTTATATTTCCCACAAGCACATTCATAATCTTTGACTGGACCAAAAATTCGTTCACAAAAAAGTCCATCTCTTTCTGGTTTATGAGTCCGATAATTAATTGTTTCTGGTTTGAGTACTTCTCCATGAGATTCCTTTAATATAATTTCTGGAGAAGATAATCGAATGGTTATTTTATTGAATTTATTGTTTTTTTTCTTATTCATTTTTTAATCATATAAGAATATGGAAATTAGGTTATTCTTCTAAACGTATATCTAGTCCTAATCCTTTTAATTCATAACAAAGCACATTAAAAGATTCTGGATTATTAGGTTCAGGCATTGGTTCTCCTTTAACTATAGATTCATAAGTTTTAGCTCTTCCAGGAACATCATCGGATTTCACAGTTAAAATTTCACGTAAAATATTGGAAGCTCCAAAAGCTTCTAAAGCCCAAACTTCCATTTCTCCAAAACGTTGTCCTCCAAATTGGGCTTTCCCTCCTAAAGGTTGTTGAGTGATTAAAGAATAAGGACCTATTGAACGTGCATGCATTTTATCGTCTACCATATGTCCTAATTTCAACATATATATAACCCCCACAGTTGCCGGTTGATCAAATCTTTCCCCCGTTCCTCCATCAAATAAATAGGTCGTTCCAAAACGCGGAATTTTTGCTTTATCTGTATATGTACAGATTTCTTCTATAGTAGCTCCATCAAATATAGGGGTTGAAAATTTTATATTCAATTTCTGTCCAGCCCATCCTAATACAGTTTCATATATTTGTCCAATATTCATTCTGGAGGGAACTCCTAAAGGATTTAGGACAATATCTACTGGACTTCCATCTTCTAAAAAAGGCATATCTTCTTCTCTTAATATTCTAGCAACTACTCCTTTATTTCCATGTCTTCCAGCCATTTTATCTCCTACTTTTAATTTTCTTTTTTTAGCAATATATACTTTTGCCATTTTAATAATTCCTGAAGGTAATTCGTCCCCAACAGTAATAGAAAACTTTTTATGTTTAAAAGAACTATTTAAATCATTTACCGCTATTTTGTAATTATGTAAAATTTCTGATACTAAATTATTGATTTCAAAATTATCTGTCCAATGATTAGAACTAATTTCTATATAATCTTGTATACTATGAAGTAGTTTTATAGTAAATTTGATTCCCTTTTTTATAATTTCTTGTTTTTTTTCATTATAAATAGAATTATGACATAATTTATTATTTAAAATAGATTGTAATTTATTAATCAATAAATTTCTAAGATCTGAAAATTTTTTTTCATATTTTTTTTCTAAACGTGCTATTTTAATCTTATCTTGAGCTCTAGATGTTTTATCTTTTATACTTCTGGTAAAAAGTTTTGTGTCTATCACCACTCCAAATAATGACGGTTCAGCTCTTAAAGAGGCATCTTTCACATTTCCTGCTTTATCACCAAAAATGGCTCTTAATAATTTTTCTTCTGGAGTAGGATCGGATTCTCCTTTTGGGGTTATTTTTCCAATAAGAATATCACCAGGTTTAACTTCTGCTCCAACTCTAATAATTCCATTTTCATCTAAATCTTTAGTAGCTTCTTCACTAACATTAGGAATATCGTTGGTTAATTCTTCCATTCCTAACTTGGTATCACGAACATCCAAAGAATACTCATCTATATGAATAGAAGTAAACCAATCTTCACTTACTACTTTTTCGGATATTAAAACAGCATCTTCAAAATTATAACCATTACACGGAATAAAAGCTGCTTTTAAATTTCTTCCTAAAGCTAATTCTCCATTTTCTGTAGCATAACCTTCACATAAAATTTGACCTTTAGTAACTTTCATTCCTTTTCTAACAATAGGTTTCAAAGTGATACATGTATTTTGATTCGTTTTTCTAAATTTAATCAAATCATAAACTTGAATTTCAGAATCAAAACTAACTAAATTTTCTTTATATGTTTTGTCATAAACAATAATTATTTTATTTGCATCAACATATTTGACCATTCCATTTTTTTTTGCATTAATCAATATACGAGAATCTCTTGCTACTTGTTCTTCTAATCCAGTTCCTACTATAGGAGCTTCAGGCTTTAACAATGGAACGGCTTGACGCATCATATTAGATCCCATTAACGCTCTATTTGCATCATCATGTTCCAAAAAAGGAATCAAAGAAGCTGATATAGACGCTATTTGGTTTGGGGCTACATCGATATAATCTACTTGATCCGATCGGACTATAGGAAAATCTCCATCTTCACGAACTATAATTCTATTAGATAAAAAATTTCCATATTTATCAATAGCATTAGCCTGTGCTATAATTTTTCCTTCTTCTTCTTCTGCACTTAAATATTTTACTTCAGATTGTAAATCTATTTTTTTATTAGAAACGACTCGATAAGGAGTCTCTACAAACCCCATTTTATTTATTTTAGCAAATACAGAAAGAGAAGATATTAATCCTATATTAGGTCCTTCTGGTGTTTCAATAGGACATAATCTTCCATAATGAGAATAATTGACATCTCTAACTTCAAAACCTGCTCTTTCTCTAGATAAACCACCAGGACCTAATGCAGAAAGTCTTCTTTTATGAGTAATTTCAGATAAAGGATTTGTTTGATCCATAAACTGAGATAATTGGTTCGTTCCAAAAAAAGTATTTACAACAGATGATAAAGTTTTTGCATTAATAAGATCTACAGGCATAAAAACTTCATTATCTCGAACATTCATTCTTTCTCTTATCGTTCTAGCCATCCTAGCTAAACCAATACTAAATTGAGCATAAAGTTGTTCACCTACTGTTCTGACACGTCTATTGGATAAATGATCAATATCGTCAACTTCTCTTTTAGAGTTAAATAAAGCATTTAAATGTTCTACAATTGCTATTATATCTTTTTTGGTTAAAACTAAATAATTAGAATCTATATTTAAACCAAGACGTTTATTCAAACGATATCTTCCCACAGGACCTAAACTATATCGAGTATCAGAAAAAAAAAGTTTATCTATGACTCCTCTCGCCGTTTCTTCGTCTGGAGGTTCTGTATTTCTAAGTTGTTTATAAATATATTCTACTGCTTCTTTTTCAGAATTCGTAGGATCCTTATATAAAGTGTTGTAAATAATAGAATAATCTTTTTTCCTTTCTCCTTCTTTATGCAATAAAATAGTTTTTATTTCATGATTGATCATAAGATCAATATGTTCTTCTTTTAAAAGAACATTTCTTTCTATCAGAACTTCATTTTTTTCTATAGATAATACTTCTCCTGTATCTTCATCCACAAAATCTTCATGCCAAATTTTCAAGACTCTAGCTGCTAGAGTTCTATTTAAAATATTTGTTTCATTATCTTTTATTATTATTTCCTCAGCTAAATCAAATATTTCTAATATATCTTTATCTCTTTCATATCCTATGGCACGTAATAAAGTTGTCATAGGTAATTTTTTCTTTCTATCAATATATGCATACATAACATTATTAATATCGGTTGCAAATTCTATCCATGATCCTTTAAATGGAATAATTCTAGCAGAATAAAGTTTAGTTCCATTAGCATGATGAGATTGACCAAAAAAAACACCAGGAGATCGATGTAGTTGAGATACAATAACCCTTTCCGATCCATTAAAAATAAAAGACCCAGATGGAGTCATATAAGGACATGTTCCTAAATAAACATTTTGATAAACAGTTTCAAAATCTTCATGATCAGGATCAGTACAATATAATTTTAATTTTGCTTTTAAAGGAACACTATAAGTTAACCCTCTTTCTATACATTCTTCTATTGAATATCTAGGGGAATCTATAGAATAACCTTTAAATTCTAAAACAAAAGAATTTCTAGCATCAGAAATGGGAAAATTTTCTGTAAAAGCTTTAAATAAACCTTCATTTTTTCTATCTTCTGGTTTTGCATCTAATTGAAAAAATTCTTTAAATGATTTGATTTGAATATCCAAAAAATCCGGATATTCTGCTTGTTTTGCTACTGAGGCAAAAGTGATTCTTTTTTTTTCTGTATTCACAAATTTTAATTTAATAGATAATAAAAAAATGTAAATTTTTCTATTTTAATTCCACTTCAGCTCCTATTTCTTCAAATTTATTTTTCAAATTTTCTGCTTCTGTTTTATTTACAGATTCTTTAATAACACCAGGAATATTATCGACTAAGTCTTTAGACTCCTTGAGTCCTTTTCCAGTAATTTCTTTCACTAATTTGACTACAGATAATTTAGAATTTCCGGATGATTTTAAAATTATGTTAAAAATGCTTTTTTCCTTTTTTTCATCAATTTTTTCTTTTACAGATAAAGGATTTTCCACTTTCATTGAAGTCGATGGCTCTATTCCATATTTTTTTTTTAAAATAGTAGCTAATTCAGAAACTTGTTTTACTGTTAAATTAACTAATTGTTCGGCTAGCTTGTCTATCATTTTATTATTTATTTTTTTAATATTAGTAATTATCGTAAACTGAAATTTTCATTTTTTTATTTTTTATAAGATGATAAAGCTTCTAAAATTTCACATATTTTGTATTTCGTTGAATTAAAAAAAGATGAAATAATATCTTTTATTGAAAATTGAAGTATATTGAAAATTTCAATTATGATATCTTCCTTAGATTTAAGATGTAGTAATATATTTAAATCTTTGTTTCCTCCAAAATAAAAAGATTCTTGAGCATAAGCTCCCTTTAAATAAGGTTTATCAATTTTTTCTTGAACATGAAAATTTTTTATAATATTAGAAGTTATATTTGTTATATTCAAATTTGAATCCGAAAATAATACAGTTGTATTTCCATTTAAAATAGAAAAAAAAGAATCCAATTTTTTATTTTTTATTTTTTGTATGGCTTTTTTCAATAAAGTATTTTTTACCACTTTCATTCTAATACTATATTCATGAAAACTTTTTCTAAGAATAGAAATTTGATTAGAATTTAAATCGGATATATTAATCAAGTATATTGTTTCATTATTAGATAATATAGAAACCAATTTTGATAATTCTTTTTTTTTATTTTCTTTATTCATTTGTTCATGTATTCGCGAAAATTTTTAAATCTAATGGGATACTACAACTCATAGTGCTAGATAAATAAATACTTCTTATATAAAATCCTTTAGAAGTGGAAGGTTTATTTCGAATAATTATTTTCATAAATTTTACTATGTTATCTAATAAATGTTGAGACGAAAATGAAACTTTTCCTATTGAAGCATGAACAATTCCATAACGATCTGCTTTAAAAGTGATTTTTCCCGATTTAATTTCTTGTATAGATTTTCCTGGATTTACAGAAACAGTTTCCATTTTAGGATTAGGCATTAATCCTTTAGGCCCCAATATTTTACCTATAGTTCCTAATTGATTCATAACAGAAGGAGTAGCCACAATAAGATCAATGTCTGTCCATCCAGACTTAATTTTTTCAATATAATTTAATCCAACATAATCAGCACCTGCTTTTTTAACTTCTAATTCTTTATCTTTTGGAACTAAAGCTAAAATACAAATATTTTTACCTGTACCATGAGGTAACAATACCGTTCCTCTTACCATTTGATTAGGAAGACGAACATCAATTCCAAGATGAACTGCAATATCAAAAGATGCATCAAATTTTACAAAATTTATTTCTTTAATAAGAACGATCGCTTCTTCTAAAGAATACTTTTTTTTACTAGAAATTTTTTCTAGAATCTTCTTTTTATTTTTAGTTAGTTTTTTAGACATATAAAAAGTATTTTAATTATAAATTTCTATTCCCATAGATCTAGCAGTACCGGAAACCATGGATATAGCTGATTTCATAGAAAAACAATTAAAATCTTCCATTTTATTTTTTGCAATTATTTTAATTTCATTTAAACTTATTTTTCCTATTTTAGAACGATTAGATTCTTTAGATCCTTTTTCTTTTTTGATAACATTTAACAATTGAATAGAAATTGGAGGTTTTTTGATCAAAAAAGAAAAGGATTTATCTTCATATACATATATTATAACAGGACATATTTCCCCTATTTTATCTTGAGTAAGGGAATTATATTGTTTGCAAAACTCCATAATATTTACGCCAGAACTACCTAAAATAGGACCAATAGGAGGAGCCGGACTTGCTTTTCCTCCATTGATTTTCTGTATTTTAATTTTTTTTATTACTTTTTTTATTATTTTTTCGGACATATGATTTCTTTAAATTTTTTCTATCTGTGTAAAATTCAATTCTAATGGAGTTTTTCTTCCAAAAATTAAAACGGCTAATTCTAATTTTCTTTTTTCTTCATTAATTTTTTCAATTGTTCCATTAAATCCTGTAAAAGGACCATCGATAACTTTAATTGTTTCTCCTACTAAAAAAGGAATACTAATATTTTCATATCTTTCAGATAGTTCATCTATTTTCCCTAACATTTTATTCACTTCTTCTTTTCTCATAGGAATAGGAATAGCGGAAGGGCCTTTTCCTTCACTTAAAAAATTTATAACACCTGGAACATTTTTTATTGCATGAATCGCTTCTCCTTCTAAATTTACTTCGACCATAACATATCCTGGATAATGAACTTTTTCCCTATGAATTTTTTTACCTTTTCTCATTTGTATAACTTTTTCAATAGGAACCAATACTCTTCCTATATATTCTTGAAATCCATTATCTCTAATTTCATTCTCAATATATGATTTCACCTTGTTTTCTTGTCCACTCATGGTTTTTATGACATACCATTTTCTTTCTAAATCATTCATTAATATATAATTTTATAAAGAAAATAATTTTTTAATCAAAAAAATAAAAAAACCATCCACTCCATATAAGAATATGGATAAGAATATGGAAAAAAAAGATATAATCATTGTTGTTAATTGTAAATCCTCCCATTTAGGCCATGTTATACAATGAAAAAATTCGTTATAAATTTCTAAAAAAAAATTATTTTTTATCATTATTTCAATCAATGCACGGACGGTAAGGATCGAACTTACGACCTTCGGTTTTGGAGACCGATGCTCTACCAACTGAGCTACATCCGTTTTTGGAATTAATTATATCATAATAAAAAATCAATTCAATCAATCTATTATATGAATGACTTGTCCAGCTCCTACAGTTTTTCCTCCTTCACGAATAGCAAAACGTAAGTTTTCACTTAATGCTATAGGTTGATGTAATTCAACCTCCATAGAAATATTATCTCCAGGCATGACCATTTCTATTCCATCCGGAAGATGAATTTCTCCTGTTACATCTGTTGTCCTTAAATAAAATTGAGGACGATATTTATTATGAAAAGGAGTATGTCTTCCGCCTTCTTCTTTTGTGAGAACATATACTTCTGCTTTAAATTTTTTATGAGACTGCACAGATCCTGGCTTTCCAACTACCATTCCTCTTTTTATATCTTTTTTTTCTATTCCCCGTAATAATAAACCTACATTATCTCCTGCTTGACCTTGATCCAATATTTTTCGAAACATTTCAACTCCTGTTACTGTAGATGATAATCTATTTTCACCCATTCCAATTATATCAACTAAATCTCCTGTATGAACAATTCCACTTTCAATACGGCCTGTTGCTACTGTCCCTCTTCCTGTTATAGTAAAAACATCTTCTATAGGCATTAAAAATGGTTTATCCATTTCACGAATTGGTTCTGGAATATAATCATCCAATACTTTCATTAAGTCTTTTATTTTTTCTGTCCATTTTTTTTCTCCATTTAAAGCTCCTAAAGCTGATCCTTGTATAATAGGAATATTTTCTCCATCATATTCATATTTAGAAAGTAACTCTCTAATTTCCATTTCAACTAATTCTAACAACTCTGGATCATCTACTTGATCTACTTTATTCATAAATA
The DNA here is from genome assembly GCF_014251595.1 of Blattabacterium cuenoti. Lineage (NCBI taxonomy): Bacteria > Pseudomonadati > Bacteroidota > Flavobacteriia > Flavobacteriales > Blattabacteriaceae > Blattabacterium > Blattabacterium cuenoti. Next base: position 471,460 of record NZ_CP059192.1, read on the forward strand.
CCACAATTTTTGGAACTCCCACTTGACGGGATAATAATATATGTTCTCTTGTTTGAGGCATAGGCCCATCTGTAGCTGCTACAACTAGAATAGCTCCATCCATTTGAGCAGCTCCTGTAATCATATTTTTTACGTAATCTGCATGTCCAGGACAATCAACATGTGCATAATGTCTTTTTTCGGTTTCATATTCTACATGAGATGTATTAATAGTAATCCCTCTTTCTTTTTCTTCAGGTGCATTGTCAATTGCATCAAAACTTTTCTCTTCTGCCAATCCAATTTCTGATAAAACTTTTGTAATTGCAGCAGTCAGAGTTGTTTTACCATGATCTACATGACCTGTAGTTCCTATATTTACATGTGGTTTATCTCTTTTAAATTTTTCTTTTGCCATGATAAATTTATTAAATTCAAAAAAAGCCAACGGCGGGAATTGAACCCGTGACCTCTTCCTTACCAAGGAAGTGCTCTACCAACTGAGCTACATTGGCCATATATTTCATAGAGCGGAAGACGGGATTCGAACCCGCGACGTTCAACTTGGAAGGCTGATGCTCTACCAACTGAGCTACTTCCGCTTTTATTAAAATATGGGGAGAGCAGGATTCGAACCTGCGAAGGTATAACCAACAGATTTACAGTCTGTCCTCGTTAACCAGGCTTGAGTATCTCCCCCGAAAAAAAGCCGATGGAGGGATTCGAACCCACGACCCCGAGATTACAAATCACGTGCTCTGACCAACTGAGCTACACCGGCTATTCAAATTTTATTCGTAATAATGAAAATCAGGACAATACAAATCTATAGAGATTTTTATAATTCTCAAAAAAATAATAAACGTTATAAAATTTTTACATTTTTAATTTTATGTTTGAATATGAATAAAAAAAACACTCCAATAGATATCACAGCATCGGATAAATTAAAAATAGGTTTAAAAAATTGAAAATGATAATCGCCAAAAAATGGAATCCAATTAGGAAAATAAGCATCTATTATAGGAAAATAAAATAGATCGACTACACATCCCTCCATGAAAGAAGCATATCCTTTATCAAAACTGATTTGAGATATTCCATGATAAGGAATCCATTTTTGTGATTTTTCACTATAAATAGTTCCTGTATTGAATAATAATCCATATAAAGCGCTATCCAAAAAATTTCCCATAGCTCCTGAAAAAATTAAACTAATAGGAATAGTTAAATATTTAGAAGACCCTTTGATTATATTTCTATAAAGAAAAATAAAAATGAAAATAACTAAAAAAAATCGAAAGATGCTCAATAATATTTTTCCATGATATCCGGATCCCAAATTAATCCCATAAGCCATTCCTGGATTTTCTATAAAAAAAATACGAAAAAAAGGAAATATATAAATTTCATCTCCTAATCTAAAATGAGTTTTAATATAAATTTTTAAAATTTGATCTATCGATAAAATAGAAATAATAATTAAAAAGAATTTTTTCAAAAAAAATAAAATTTTTTTATTTTATACTAATCTTATCTTTACTTTTAGTATAATAATATGTTGTTTTTTAAAAATTAATTTTTTTATTTTTAGTAATACAAAAATCTCATAATCTTTATTTTCAATTTTAATCAAAGTTTAATTTAAACTTTATGACTACAAGTTTATGAACACTTAAGCTTTAATATATTATTCCATGATTCTGATTATTAATCTTAATAAAAAGACCTTAAAAATAGATAAATATTTTTCTTTCATTTTTTTATATTTTCCATTTTATGAATCCACATATATAATATAAATTCTTTTTCAAAGTAGATTTTTTCTTTTTTTTCTTCATCTTTTTTTATTCCATTTTTTGGGAATAAAATATCGACAGAAAGAGTTTCTGTACAAATAAAATTTTTATTTTTTATTAAAATAGCTTTTACTTTATTTTTTAACTTATTATTTTCTTTTATTTTTACATATATAAATATTTTTTCAAGAACATCATATTTACAATCTTTTCTTAATTTTTGTATATGTCGTATGAATTCCCTTACAAATCCTTCTTTCCATAAAGAATCTGTAATTTTTAAATCTAATGCAATTGTCAATTTTGGATCAAATAAAATTGACCATCCTTTAATATATTCCGTACTAATTTTAACATCTTCTAAAGAAAGAATAATTTTTTCTTTTTTTAGAAAAAAAATATATTTTCCATTATTCTCTATCTCTTTTATTTTTTCTTGACTAAATTCCTTTATAATTTCGGATATCTTTTGAGTTTTTTTTCCAAATTTTGGTCCTAAAGATTGATAATTAGGTTGAATATGTTTGATAAATTCAAGATTTTTATAAGAGGAAGAAAATTCTATTTCTTTTATATTGGCTTCTTGAAATATAATTTTAGAGAATTGTTTCAATTGAAAATGCATGTTCTTATCAGAGAGAATAATAAGCAATTTTTGTAAAGGTTGACGAATTTTTATTTTATTCTTCTTTCTAATAGAAAAAACCATCGTAATTATTTTCTGAACCCAAAACATACTATTTTCCAAATTTTTGTTAATTAAACTTGGATCATAACTAGGAAAACTTGTAAAATGAATACTTTTGAAATCTTCTTTTTCGGTAACAAAATTTAAATCCACATATAATTTTTCGGATAAAAATGGAACGATGGGGGAAATTAACTTAGCTACAACAATTAAACATTTATAAAGAATTTGATATGCCGATATTTTATTTTTTGTATATTTTTCTTTCCAAAATCTCTTTCGAGATAATCTTATATACCAATTACTCAATTTATCTAAAACAAATGATGAAATTAAACGTGCAGCTTTAGTTGGATTATAGTTAGAATAATAATCATCCGCTTTTTGAATAAGAGTATTTAATTCAGAAATAATCCAAAAATCTAATTCTGTATAATGTTGAAAACATTCTTTTTCTTTGTAAGAAAAACCATCAATGTTAGCATATAAAGCAAAAAAAGAATATATATTATACAATGTTCCGAAAAATTTATTTATAATGGTATGAAGATCATTTATATTAAATTTTAGATTATCCCAAGGTTCAGAATTAAATATAATATACCAACGTATAGCATCAGGACCATAATTGTCTATCAAATCAAAAGGATTTATGCTATTTCCTTTACTTTTAGACATTTTACGACCATGTTGGTCTAATACCAATCCTGTTGATACAACATTTTTATAAGCAATGGAGTTAAACAGTAAAGTACTAATAGTATGCAAAGTAAAAAACCATCCTCTTGTTTGATCTATTCCTTCTGAAACAAAATCAGCGGGAAATAATAAATTTTTATCTATATATTCTTTATTCTCAAATGGATAATGAAATTGAGCATATGGCATTGCTCCAGAATCAAACCATACATCAACTAAATCAGATTCCCTTTTCATAGGTTTTCCTTTAGAAGAAACCAATATGATTTCATCCAAAATATGTTTATGCAAATCTATTTTATCATAATTATGATCACTCATATCGTCTAACACAAAATCTTCAAATACATTATGTGACATAAAACCATATTCAATTGATCTTTGTATTTCTAAAAACAATTCTTTAACTGATCCTATCACAATTTCTTCATCTCCTTTTTCTGTTCTCCAAATAGGAAGAGGAGTCCCCCAATATCTAGAACGTGAAAGATTCCAATCTTTTGTATTTCTTAACCAAGAATCAAAACGTTTTTGACCTGTAAAATCAGGATACCATTGAATTTTTTGATTCAAATTAATCATTTTATTTTTTATGATTGTAGTTTTTATAAACCATGAATTCAATGGATAATAAAGTATTGGTTTTTCTGTTCTCCAACAATGTGGATAAAAATGAATATATTCTTCAGTTCTAAATATTTTTTTTTCTTTTTCTAGAAAAAGAATTATCTCTTTATCTACTGATAAAAAATTTTTTTGATTTGTATTAAATTCGTTTTTAACATATTTTTCTGAAAATCCATGAGGAAAATTTTTTATGAATTTTCCTTGAAAATCAACTAAAGGAATAGGAATATTTTTTTCATTTAGAACTAACATTGGGGGGATGTTATATTTTTTAGCAATCATAAAATCATCTATTCCAAATGTTGGAGAAATATGAACAATACCTGTTCCCTCATTAACGTTAACAAAATCTCCTGTTATAATTTGAAATGCATTTTGTTTATTATATAAAGGTTGAAACCAGGGTAATAATTGTTCATATTTACTGAATATGAATTCTTTTCCTTTGAATTTATCTACTATTAGATAAGGAATTTTATAATTTTTTATATTATGATTATCTAATTCAATATAACTTGATACAGAGTAAAACTGATTTGATAATAATATTTTATGAATTAATTTTTCAGAAAAAACAATATTTTCCTTTAAAAAAGTACGTTTATTATAAGTTTTCACTAATACATAATCTATATCATCCCCAAAAGCTAATGCCGTATTTGAAGGGATAGTCCAAGGAGCCGTTGTCCATGATATAAAATATATTTCACCTGAAATATTTCTAAATTTTTCGGGTAAAGTATTTTTAATTGCTTTAAATTTTAAAAATGGAGATAATTGTTTTACTTCTTTATAAGCTCCTGGCATATTTAATTCATGATGACTTAGACCTGTTCCTGCAGAAGGAGAATAAGGTTGAATCGTAAAACCTTTATAAATAAGTTTTTTATCGTATAATTTTTTGATTAACCACCATATACTTTCTATATACTTTGCTTTATAAGTAATAAATGATTTATCTAAATCAATAGAATATCCTATTTTTTTTGTAAATAATTGCCATGTTTCCAATGATTGATTAACAAACTTTTTACAAAGTTGATTATATTCTTTTACACTAATTTTTTTCCCTATATCATTCTTCTTAATTCCCATTTTTTTTTCCACATTTAATTCCACTGGGAGTCCATGGGTATCCCATCCAGCTTTTATAAATACTTTTTTACCTTTAAGTCTATGGTATCTTAAAAAAATATCTTTTATGGTTCTAGTTAAAATATGATGAACCCCAGGATCTCCATTTAAAGATGGAGGGCCTTCATATAAAATATACGAATATGACAAAGGATTTTTTTTATTATAGAAATTAGAATTTTGTTGAAAAATCTTATGTTTTTTCCAATATTGAGATATTTCCATCGTTATTTTACTAAGATCCAACTCTTTATATTTTCTAAATATTCTCGACATAAGGCTATAAATAATAAATTAATAATCTTCTATTTTAATAATTATATTTTGATATGAATAAAAACAAAACTTTTGATCACAAAAAAAAAGAAGAAACTCCATTAATTAAGCAATATAATAATATAAAAACTAAATATCCAGATACAATTTTATTATTTCAAGTTGGAGATTTTTATGAAACTTTTGGAGAAGATGCCATTAAATGTTCACAAACATTAAATATCGTTTTAACCAAACGATCTCATATGAATTTAGCTGGATTTCCTTATCATTCTTTAAAGACTTACTTACCAAAATTAATACGTTCAGGATTTCGTGTCGCAATTTGTGACCAACTAGAAGAACCCAAAAAAGGAAAAAATATTGTAAAAAGAGGAGTGATCGAACTAGTTACTCCAGGAGTATCTATAGATGAAAATATTATATTACCCAAATCAAATAATTTTTTGGCTTCTATTCATGTAGGAAAAAATCTTAATCTAGGATTAAGTTTTTTAGATATTTCTACTGGAGAATTTTTGGTAACAGAAGATACGAAAAATAATATATTACAATATTTAAAACATTTTCATCCCAGTGAAATACTTTTTCAAAAAAAAGAAAAAAAATTTTTTGATCAATTATTAAAAGGAAAATATTATACATTTCTAATGGAGGATTGGGTATTTAATTATTCATTTGCATATGAAAAATTAATATCACACTTTCAAATTAATTCTTTAAAAGGATTTGGTATTAATGATTTAAAATTGGGAATCATTTCTTGTGGAGCAATTTTATCTTATTTACACAACACTTTACATTTTAATATAAAACATATTTCTACTATACAAAAAATAAAAAAGGAAGAATATATGTGGATTGATGATTTTACATTTCGTAATTTAGAAATATTTCATCCCTTAAATAAAGAAGGAGTTTCTTTAATCAAGATACTAGACCATACTCTTACTCCTATGGGAGGAAGGTTATTGAAAAATTGGATTCTTTTTCCTTTAAAAAATTTATTTTATATCCAAGAACGTCTTCAAATAGTACAAGAATTGTGTACTCATAACATAATACGTCTTTTCATAAAAAATAAACTAAAAAATATTTATGATGTAGAAAGAATAATATCCAAAATAGCCATTGGAAAAATTACACCACGAGAGATGTATACATTATATAAATCGTTGATTTCTATAACAGAAATACAAAAAAAATTTCTATCTCATAAATCTGAAATTTTTATGAAACTTGGAAAATCTTTTCAAGATTGTAATTTAATATGTGAAAAAATTGCTTCAACAATAGAAGAAAATCCTCCATATCAAATTGAAAAAGGAAAAGGAAATGTTATTATTAAAGGTTTTTCTAAAGAATTAGATGAAATTCGTTTGATGTATTTTTCTCAAAAAGAATATTTAGAAGAACTTTGCTCAATAGAAAAAATAAAAACAGGAATTAATAATTTAAAAATTGGATATAACAATATTTTTGGATATTTTTTTGAAGTTAAAATGTCTAAAATAGAAAAAGTTCCATCTTATTGGAGACAAAAACAAACATTGACAAATTCTGTTCGATATATCACAGATGAGTTAAAAAATTATGAACTCAAAATTTTTGATGCAGAACAAAAAATATTTTCTTTGGAAAAAGAAATTTTTTATAATCTAATTAATCAAATATTAGAAAATATAAAAATTTTACAAAAAAATGCAAAAACTATTGCAAAATTAGATGTATTATGTTCGTTTTCTAATTTAGCATTAGAAAATAATTATGTGAAACCAAAAGTTAATAATTCTTTAAAAATTTCAATAATAAAAGGTAGACATCCAGTTATTGAAAGACAATTTATTTCCAAAGCATCTTACATTCCTAATGATATTATTTTAAATAAATTCAATAAACAGATATTAATCATTACAGGCCCCAATATGTCAGGTAAATCTGCTATTTTACGTCAAACTGCGATTATTATACTTATGTCTCATATTGGGTGTTTTATTCCTGCTAAATATGCAGAAATAGGATTAATAGATAAAATATTCAGTAGAGTTGGAGCGTCTGATAACATTTCTATAGGAGAATCTACTTTTATGGTAGAAATGAATGAAACCGCAAATATACTCAATAATCTTTCCAAAAGAAGTTTTTTAATATTAGATGAAATAGGAAGAGGAACAAGTACTTATGATGGAATTTCAATAGCAAAATCTATCATAGAATTTTTACATGAAAAAAATTTACGTCCTCTAACCTTATTTGCTACACATTATCACGAATTAAATGAAATGAGTCTCTTCTTTAAAAGAATAAAAAACTATCATGTATCTGTAAAAAAAACAAATAATAACGTTATTTTTATGCGAAAGCTAATATACGGAGGAAGTAAACATAGCTTTGGAATTTATGTAGCTAAAATGTCTGGTATGCCCATAGAAATTATTGAAAAAGCAAAAAAAACATTAAACATATTAAAAAAAAATAAAACGGAAATAAATAAAAAAAAAGCTCTTCAATTGTTAAAAAAAATAATTTGTTCTTTAAAAACAATAAAAAATATTAATTCTTTATCATTACAAGACGCCACTATAAAAATTTATGAAATTAAAAATTTATTAGATTGTTAAAATTTGCTACATATATAAAAGTGTATTTAAATTAGTTAGTATAAAAATGCGAGAATAGCTCAGTTGGTAGAGCACAACCTTGCCAAGGTTGGGGCCGCGGGTTCAATTCCCGTTTCTCGCTTTTTAATTAAATGCCCGGATGGTGGAATTGGTAGACACACAGGACTTAAAATCCTGTGATCATTGTGATCGTACGGGTTCAACTCCCGTTCCGGGTATATTTTTCACTGGCTATAATTAAAATAATTAGGTGATTCTTTAGTAATGTTTACACTATGTGGATGATTTTCTTTTAATCCTGAATTTGTAATTCTTACAAATTTAGCAGTCCTCATAAGCTCCGTAATAGAAGAAACTCCACAATACCCCATTCCAGAACGTAAACCTCCACAAATTTGATAAATAACATCTTTTATTTTTCCTTTATAAGGAACAATAGCTTCAATTCCTTCTGGAACAGATTTTTCGTTAAATTGAAAATAACGATCTCCACTTCCTCTTTTCATAGCTATTAATGATCCCATTCCTACATAAGTTTTAAACTTTCTTCCCTGAAAAATAACCTCTTCTCCCGGAGCTTCATCTGTACCAGCAAACAAACTTCCAATCATAACCGAACTAGCTCCAGCAGCAATAGCTTTTACCACATCTCCTGAATATCTGATTCCTCCATCAGAAATAATACTAATATTTCTTTTTTTAGCATATTCATATACATCATTAATAGCCGTAATTTGTGGCATTCCTACTCCAGCTATAACTCTTGTTGTGCAAATGGATCCTGATCCAATTCCTACCTTTAAAACAGAAGTACCTGCATCAATCAAATCTTTAGCTCCCTTCATCGTCACTATATTTCCTGTTAACAATGTTATCTTCGGAAAAGAATGCCTAATTAATTTTATTGTATTTAATATTCTAGAAGAATGACCATGCGCTGAATCTATAGCTATAATATCTGCTCCCACTTTGACTAGAGCATCTACTCGTTCTAAAGTTTTTTTATCGATTCCAACAGCGGCACCTACACGTAAACGACCTTTAGAATCTTTACAAGCATTAGGGTGTTTAATCAAATTATCAATATCTCTAATTGTGATTAATCCCACTAATTTATTATAATCATCTATAATAGGTAATTTTTCTATTCTTCTTTTTAATAAAATACTTTTTGCTTTTTCTAAAGTGATATTTTTTTTAGATGTCACTAACTTTTCTTTCGTCATCACTTCCTCAACTAAAGAATCTAAATCGGTACGATATTTTATATCTCTTCTGGTAATAATTCCTACTAATGAATGATCTTTTTCTATGACAGGTAATCCCGAAATTTTAAATTTTTTCATAAGATATTGAGCGTATCTTAATGTTGAATTTCTAGAAAGAGTAATAGGATCATCTATCATTCCACTTTCACTTCTTTTAACTCTATAAACCTCTTCTGATTGATTTTCTATATTCATATTTTTATGAATAATCCCTATTCCCCCTTCTCTAGCTATAGAGATAGCTAAAGAAGATTCTGTTACTGTATCCATAGCGGCACTTAATATCGGAATATTCATAGTAATATCAAGTGTAAGAGAAGTTTTAAGAGAAACTTCTGATGGAAGAATCGAAGAATAAGAAGGGACAAGCAATACATCATCAAAAGTAAGAGCTTCTTTTAAAATCTTTTTATTTAAAGACATAATTTTTATTTTAAAATATATAATTTTGCATATATTATGGTTTATAAACACATAATATTCTTATTTTCAAATCAAAGAGAAAAATAAAATCTAGTTATGCTCGTCTTTTATAAAAATACAAATAATGATATATTTTTTCATTCCAAATTTTTATATAAATTTGCCCAGAATATGTAATAACTGAAATACTATCGATTATGATGAAAAAATTAAGAATTACAGTCACGACCATCTTATTAGCAATGTTTTTGTTTACTATTAGTTGTAACAACAAAAATAAAAATGAAAGTAACTCTACTACAACAGAAGAGGAAAAAACAGCTAATAATAATGAAAATCAAACAGATTCTACTAGCACAAATACTCCTCCTACAACTAGTGAGGATCCCTCAAAAAATAACAATAATGAGGAAAATAACAATAGTCCATCCGAAAAAGAAAAAATAACAACTGAGGAAAACGATAAGAATAATAAATAAAAATATAAAAGGGAAAAGAAGAAAAAGTGAAAAAAGTGTACAACACTTTTTTCACTTTTCAGCTTTAATCCTTGCTTTTTTACCTTTCAAAGCTCTAAAATAATAAATTTTCGATCTTCGAACTTTCCCTTTTTTATTTATTTCTATTTTACGTATATTAGGTTGATTGAATATAAATATACGTTCTATTCCTATTCCTGCACTTATTTTACGAATAGTAAATGTTTTTGTTAAACCTTTTCCTTGTTTTTTTATAACAACCCCTTTAAAAGATTGAATTCTTGTTTTTTCTCCTTCTTTAATTTCGAAAAAAACAGTAATCGTATCGCCCGAATGAAACGAAGGAAAATCATTTTTAGATAAAAATTTATCTTCTGTATATTTTTTTTGAAACATAATTTAATTTTATTAAAATGAAATGTTTTTTATTTCACATATGATATTTTTAGATAAAAAATTTGCTCTTTTTTTTGAAGAACTTTCTGTATGTATTCTAATAATATTTTCGGTATTCGATTTTCGGATATGTATCCATTCATTATGTTTCAAATAAATTTTAATTCCATCATTAAAATCCATTTTTTTTCCTTGATATTTCTTTTTTATTGTTTTTAACAATATTTTAATTTGTTCATGAGAAGAAAATCGAATTTTCTTTTTTGACATAAAATAATTGGAATATCTTTTTTTTAATTTAGATAATGGAATATTATTCAATTTAGCGATTTGAGTTAGAAATAATGCAATTCCGATCAATGCATCTCTTCCATAACGAAAATTAGGATAAATTATTCCTCCATTTCCTTCTCCCCCAATAACGGCATGAACTTCTTTCATTTTTTTTACAACATGTATTTCTCCAACAGGAGTAGAATAATAAGGAACTCCTTTTTTAATAGAAAGATCTTTTAATGCATGAGAAGAAGACAAGGTTGAAACAATAGGTCCCAATTGATTTTCTAATATATAATCTGCAATGGACACCAAAGTATATTCTTCTCCAAAAAATTCTCCATTTTCGCAAATAAATACTACACGATCTACATCAGGATCTACAGAAATCCCCAAATTTGCTTTTATATCCGGTACTTTTTTACAGATTTCCTTTAAGTTTTTTTCAATAGGTTCTGGATTATGCACAAAATCACCATGAGGATTACAATACATTTTGATGACATTAACTCCTAAATATTTTAATAAAATAGGGACAGCTATTCCTCCTGTTGAATTAATTCCATCCACTACAATTTTTAATTTAGAATTTTTAATGATATTTTTATCTATAATAGGTAATGAAAGAATTTTTTCTATATGTTTATGAATATAATTTTTTTTGTAAAAAAGACTACCTAATTTTTTATATGACGAAAAATTGAAATATTTTTTTTCTACTATATAAAACAATTTTTTAAAATCTTCTTCAGATAAAAATTCTCCATAAGAATTAAACATTTTTAATCCATTCCAATTTTTAGGATTATGACTTGCCGTTAACATAACTCCACCATCAGCTTTTTCATTCATGACAGCTATTCCAACAGTAGGAGTTGTAGATAAACCAATATTTACAACATTTACTCCTAAAGTTTGAAAAGTAATTATTAAAAATTCTTGAAATAAAAGAGAAGAGATTCTACCATCTCTTCCTAAGATTATAAAAAATTTCTTTTTATTTTTATATTTTCGTTTCATCCAGGAAACATATCCTGCAGAAAACTGAATTATATCTATGGGAGAAAACCCATTTCCTACTTTCCCCCCCAATGTTCCTCTTATTCCAGATGAAGATTTTACAAGTGTCAAAAATAATTGAATTTTTTATTACAAACAAAAATACAAAAATTAAATTTTTTTGATTTATTCAAATTCTACAATTTTTATAGGTGTAGTTTTGTTTATAACAAATAAAGAAGGAAAAAATATTGTAATAAAACAAATAAAAATTATAGACAAATTAATCATGATAATATGATATATATTTATATAAATAGGCACAAAATCAACAAAATATTGTATTTTATTTAATGATATTAAATGAAATTTTTTTTGTAATGCTAATAAAGTGATTCCAACACTATTTCCTATTAGTAAAGAAGGGAATAATATTTGTATCATATAAAATAAAAATATTTTATGTATAACCTGATTTCTAGCTCCTAAAATTTTTAAAATACCTATAGTTCTAATTCTTTCTAAAAGAAGTATTAAAACAAATACAATCATATTAATAGTTACAGATACCAAAATGATAAAACTGATAACAATAATATTTGTATCGAATATGTTGATCCATTTGATAATATCATGGTTATTTTGAATGGTTTTTACTATAAATTCTTCAGGTATTTTTTTAAAAATTTTTTTCTTTATATTCTCATAAGAAACAAAAATTTCAAATTTTTCTACAAAATCTTTATTCCGTCCGAAAATTTGTTGAATAGATTTTATATTTCCAATAATATATACATCATCAAATTCTGCTATTCCAGTTTCATATAAACCAGAAACTATAAATTTTTTAGAAAAAATAATAGGATTTCCTTTTTTATTAAAAAAAATAAAATCTATTTTAATATTTGATCCAACACTTAATCCTAGAGATAAGGATGCTTTTTTAGATAAAAAAATATTTTTATGACACGATAAATCTTTATTTAAAAAATTTTTCTTGATTAAGAAATATTGAAAAAAAACAGGATTATAATCCTCATATATCCCTTTAAATATGTATTGACTTATTTTATGATTTGTAGAAATGATCACATTATTTTCAGCAATTCCGTAAATTTTTTTAACTAAATTATATTTAAAAAATTTCTTTTTTTTTATAGAAAAAAAAGAAGAACTTGCTTTTAAATCATTTTTATGTATAATAATTTGTCCTCTAATATTTAATAGTTTATTTTTTATGATTTCTTTAAAACCGAATCCTATAGAAAAAGTTAAAAAAGATATAATCAAACCAAAAATTATTGTTGTTTGTGTTATGAGAACTATTATTCTAAGAGTTTGATTTTTTCTATAATCTTCCCAAATTGTTTTTTTAGAAAAAAACCATTCAAAATTCAATTTTATTTTTAATTATTCAGATAAATAATTTTCATTATTGAAATCTATTTCATTTTCATTACTAGATTCTGATAATGGATCATTTTTAAAATCCTCAGGAGAGATAAAAAAATTTTCTTGATCGATAACATTTTTTTTGTAATCTTCTTCCCAAACTAATGAAGTTTGTTTCTTGTCTTCTAAATTTAAAAATTTAGCTTGATCACTTATAAATTTTAAACGAAATTTATCTAATCCTCCGTTTCTATGTTTAGCGATTATAATTTCTGCTTGACCTATGCAAGAATCATTATCTTCATCCGAATCCCAAATTTTAAATCCATAATATTCAGGCCTATAAATAAACAAAACTATATCTGCATCTTGTTCGATAGCTCCCGATTCTCGTAAATCAGACAGTATAGGTCTTTTACTTCCTCCTCTTGTTTCAACAGCTCTAGATAATTGAGATAAAGCTATGATTGGTATATCAAGTTCCTTTGCTATAGATTTTAAACTTCTAGAAATAACGGATATTTCTTGTTCTCTATTTTGTAGTCTAAAATTATGATCAGTAATTCCCATTAATTGCATATAATCTATAAATATCAATTTAATTCCATGTTTAGATATTAAACGACGACATTTTGCACGTAAACTAAATATAGATAAAGATGGAGTATCATCTATAAATAAAGGAACATTTTTCAAATTTTTTGTTTTATGTAACAAATGTTCCCAATCTAATTGAGATAAATTTGCTCTTTTAATTTTATCTGAAGATATACCTGTTTCTGACGAAATCAACTTTGTAATTAATTGAATTGAAGACATTTCTAATGAAAAAATGATGATTGGAATTTTTTGATTAACTACTATGTTTTTTACCATAGATAACATAAAAGTTGTTTTCCCCATTCCTGGTCTTGAAGCTAAGATAATTAAGTCAGAATTTTGCCATCCAGAAGTAATATTATCTAATTTATGAAATCCGGAAGAAATTCCACTCAACCCTTCTTTTTCTGTTTTTTTTATTTTTTCAATAGCTTTTTGTATAAGACATTGAGTAGTTTCAAATTTTTTTGTTATTAAATATTTTTGATTAATCTCAAAAAGCTTTGATTCTGCATGATCTAAAAGATCAAAAACATCTGTACTTTCATCATAACATTTTTGAATGAGATTAGAAGATATACTAATTAATTTCCTTAAAATAAATTTCTGTACTATGATACGACTATGATACTCTATATGTGCAGAAGAGATAACTTTTTGTGTTAATCCAATCAAATATAATTCTCCCCCTATTGATTCCAATTTTCCAATTCTTCGAAGTTCATTTAAAACGGTATATAAATCTATTGGTTTTGAATCATGATATAGTTTTTGTATTGCAATAAATATTTCTTGATGTTCTTTTTTATAAAAAATTTCTGGAAAAAGTATATCAATCACTTCATCTAATCCTTTTTTATCAATCATAATAGCTCCTATGATAGCTTCTTCTAAATCCAATGCTTGAGGAGGTATTTTTATTTTTTTTGTCATGGAATCAAAACGATATTTATTTGTTTCTTCCTGTTTACCAATCATTTTTAATAAATATTATTTCACGAAGTGAAGTGAATAGAATAAATAAGATAATATTAATTTAGATATAATCACAAAAATTTATTCATCAAAAAAACCAATAGAAATATACTTATTTTTTCTTTTTTGAATCAATAATTCTATATTAAATCCAGATAATTGTTTATAATGTTTAATAATTTGTTTTTTTACAAGTTTATAAGCTTTTTCAGGAAAAAAATGTGCACCTCCTAAAGGTTCTTTAATAACATTATCTATAAGATTTAATTTATGCATATTTTCTGCTGTTAATTTTAATGCTTCTGCTGATTTTTCTTTATTATCACGATTCCCCCAAAGTATTGTAGAACAACTCTCAGGAGAAATAACAGAAAACCAAGAATTTTCCATCATTGAAACCTTATCTCCTATTCCGATTCCTAAAGCTCCTCCACTAGCTCCCTCTCCTATAATCAAAACAATAATAGGAACTTTTAAACACATCATTTCATAAATATTTTTTCCTATAGCTTCTCCTTGACCTCTTGTTTCTGCTTCAATTCCAGGAAAAGCCCCTGGTGTATCAATAAAAGTAACAACAGGTTTTTCAAATTTTTCTGCTAATTTCATAAGACGTAAAGCTTTTCTATATCCTTCTGGATTAGGCATCCCAAATCTTCTATACTGTCTATCCTTAGTATTTCTTCCTTTTTGAGTTCCAATTAGCATAAAACTATGATCTTCTATTTTTCCAAAACCACCTACGATAGCTTTATCATCACCAAAATGACGATCTCCATGTAATTCCATAAAAGAATCTTTTTTTGTTATGTAATTTATGTAATCCAAAGTATAAGGTCTATTGGGATGTCTAGACAATTGTACTCTTTGCCAAGGAGTTAAATTACTGTGCAATTTTTTAATGGTTTCTTCCAATTTGAATTTCAATTGATTACAAACTTCTTTCATGTTAATCCCTGTTTTTTTTTCTATTAATATACAGTTCATATATTGATCCTGAATTTCTTGTATGGGTTTTTCAAAATCTAAATATTCCATATTCAAAAAAAAATATAATTAAGTAATAAAGGATTGTATATATTCACGATTCATAAAGGAAATATATTCTGTAGATATACCTTTAGGACATTCAACTTCACATGCTTTAGTATTAGTACAGGTTCCAAATCCTTCTTCATCCATTTTATTAATCATGTTTAAAACTCTTTTTTTTCTTTCTATTTTACCTTGAGGTAATAAAGCAAATTGTGAAATTTTTGCTGAAACAAATAACATAGCCGATCTATTTTTACATGCAGCGACGCATGCCCCACAACCAATACATGTAGCCGCATCAAAAGCTTTATCTGCTTGATCTTTTGAAATTGGAATCATATTTCCATCTATTGTTTTTCCAAATGTACTTACGGAAATGTATCCACCTGACATAATAATTCTATCAAAAGAAGATCTATCTACGATAAGATCTTTAATGATAGGAAAAGGCTTAGCCCTCCAAGGCTCTACATATATCGATTCTCCATCATGAAAATGACGCATATGAAGTTGACAAGTGGTAATTAAATTATCAGGACCATGAGCTCTTCCATTAATATATAATGAACACATACCACAAATCCCCTCACGACAGTCATGGTCAAATGATATAGGAGATGAATCTTGTTTCTTATTACATATGATTTGATTATTTAAAAGATCTAACATTTCTAAAAAGGAACTATTAGGAGATATATTGTCTATTTTATAAGTTTCAAAATAACCTTTTTCTTCTCTGTTTTTTTGTCTCCATATTTTCAACTTAAAATTCATAACAAAAATATTATATATTATTATTTATAAGAACGAGACTGTAATTTAACAAAAGAAAAATTCAAATCTTCTTTATGCATAATTTCATCACTTATGGGTTTATTTTTTTTGTATTCCCATACAGAAACATATTTATAATGAATGTCATCTCTCATAGCTTCTCCTTCTTTTGTCTGATATTCTTCACGAAAATGACTTCCACAAGATTCTTTTCTATTTAAAGCATCCATAGCCATTAATTCCCCTAATTCTAAAAAATCGGAAACACGTCCAGCTTTTTCTAATTCAGAATTTAATCCATCATCAATATTTCCAGGAACAAATACATTTTTCCAAAATTCATCTCTAAGTTCTTGTATATATTTTATAGCTTTGCATAACCCTATATGATTTCTACTCATTCCTACATACTTCCACATGATATTTCCAAGTTTTTTATGAAAAAAATCAACGGACATATTTCCGTTATTCTGAATAAGCTTTTGAATTCTATTTTTAACATTTATTTCCGATAATTGAAAAGCTATATGTTTTGTTGATATTTTTTCTGTCAAATGTTCAGATAAATAATCTGCTATAGTATATGGTAAAATAAAATAACCATCTGATAATCCCTGCATTAATGCAGAAGCTCCCAGTCGATTTGCTCCATGATCAGAAAAATTAGCCTCTCCTATGACATAACATCCAGGAATAGAAGACATTAAATTATAATCTACCCATAAACCTCCCATTGTATAATGTACTGCTGGATAAATTTTCATAGGAGTATTATAAGGATTTTCATTGGTAATTTTTTCATACATATGAAATAAATTTCCATATTTAGATTCCATTATTTTTTTTCCTAATTTTTTTTTATCCAAAAAATTAGGCTGTTTTATTCCAAGTTCATTAGCTTTTTCTTCTCCATATTTTTCTATAGAAAAACTAAAATCTAAAAAGACCCCTTCTTTGTTATCATTATTTTCTATTCCAAACCCTTTATCACAACGTTCTTTAGCGGCTCTAGATGCAACATCTCTTGGAACAAGATTTCCAAATGAAGGATATCGTCTTTCAAGATAATAATCTCTATTATTTTCAATTATATCTTCAGGTTTTTTAGTTCCATTCCGTATATAAACAGCATCTTCTAATTTTTTGGGAACCCATATTCTTCCATCATTTCTTAATGATTCAGACATTAATGTTAATTTAGATTGATAATTTCCATGAACAGGAATACAAGTAGGGTGTATTTGAGTATAACATGGGTTAGCAAATAATCCACCTTTTTTATGTACCTTCCATATAGCACTTGCATTAGAACCCATTGCATTGGTCGATAAAAAAAATACATTTCCATATCCTCCTGAAGCAATAACTATAGCATGTGCGGAATGCCTTTCTATTTCTCCGGAAACAAGATTTCTTGCAATAATGCCTTTAGCTATTCCATCTACAATAACTAAATCTAACATCTCATGACGGTTATACATTTTAATTCTTCCTTTTCCTATTTGTCTAGACATAGAAGAATAACACGCTAATAGGAGTTGTTGTCCTGTTTGACCCTTAGCATAAAAAGTTCTAGAAACTTTTGTCCCTCCAAAAGATCTAGTATCCAAATATCCAGCATAATCACGAGCAAATGGAACACCTTGGGCTACACATTGATCTATAATGTTAGAAGATATTTGGGATAAACGATAAACATTGGCTTCTCTAGATCTATAATCTCCTCCTTTAATTGTATCATAAAATAGTTGATAAACTGAATCGTTATCTCCTTTATAATTTTTAGAAGCATTGATTCCACCTTGAGCCGCCACAGAATGTGCTCTTCTTGGAGAATCTTGATAACAAAAAGCCTTCACTTTATATCCTAATTCTGACAAAGAAGCAGCAGCCGCCCCTCCAGCTAGTCCTGTTCCAACAACAATAATTTCTATGTTATATCTATTATTAGGGGCCACCAATTTCAGTGTAGATTTGTGATCTTCCCATTTATGAGTTAATGAACTTACTGGAATTTTCGAATTGAACTTAAGGGTATTTTCCATCAAAAATATTAATTAAAAAAAAACCAAACCGCAATAATAGAAAATCCAGAACAAATAATCCACAAATATAAATAACCAAATCTTCGTATCCAAGCCAATTTTTTCTGATTATATAAACCTAAAGATTGAAAAGAAGATTTAAATCCATGATTTAAATGAATACCCAAAATTAAAAATGAAAACACATATATAAATGTATAAAAAGGATTTTTAAACAAAGAAACAACTATATTATAATCAGATATTAAATGACGGGTTTTTGAATATTTCATGGGAATCATAAAATTAATAATATGTAAAATTAAAAAACATAAAATTAAAATTCCTGTATATACCATTGTACGACTACTAAATGAAGTCGAAAAATAATAATTTATCGCATAATCAACTTCTCCTTTTATTTTCTTATTTACTAAATGTAACTTTATTCCTAATAAAATATGTATAATGAATCCTATAGCAAGAACATATTCCATCATTCGAATAAATATGTTTTTTCTCATAAAATAAACAGCTTCATTAAAAGCTGTTTCTCCTGAGAAGAGAAATAAATTCACACTTAAATGCAACAATAAAAAAATCATTAAAAAAATTCCTGTAGTAGCCATGACCACTTTTTTTCCAATAGAGGATTGAAAAAAATTGCAATGATTCACTGTATTTTACATATTGATTTTAGTAAATATAAATAAGATATTTGAAAAATAAAATTACTCTATTTTCTAATTTTTTGAAGGGCTTTTACAAGCGTATCTATATCTTTTTTTTCATTAAAAATTCCAAAAGAAATTCTAATAGGCATTGTTTGATTTAATAAATATTTATCTTTTATTATAGATTGAATTACATGAGATTTTTTTGTAGTATGACTGTTACAAGAACTTCCTTGAGAAACAGAAACTCCCATTAAATCCAAATGAAAATATAATAAATGATCTTTTTTTGTAGGATATAAAAAATTTAATATAGAAGGAATACTTTTATCAATATGAGATGATAATCCATTAAAAATAATATTGGGAATTATTTTTTTCAATTCTGAAATACAGTAAAACTTTAAACTTTTCATTTTTTTTATATGATTAGAAAAATTGATATAAGATAGTCGTAAAGCCTCAGATAATCCAGCAATTCCAGGTATATTTTCTGTACCTGAACGAATTCCATATTCTTGAACTCCACCAGTTATAAAGGATTTCATTTTCCTTAAAATATTTTTTCTTATAAAAACAAAACCTATTCCTTTTGGACCATAAAATTTATGTGCACTTGCAGTAGCAAAATCAAAAGATAATTTTTCCATATCAATAGGAAAATTTCCTATAATTTGTATGGTATCTGAATGAAAATAAGCATTATATTTTTGACATAAAAAAATGACCTGATCTACTTCTAACAAATTTCCAATTTCATTATTGGCATACATTAAACTCACAAGTGTTTTTTTATATATATTTTTTTTCAATATTTTTTCCATATCATTAAAATCTAATATTCCTTTTTCATTAATCAAAATAAAATCTACAGATATTTTATATTGAGTAGATAAATCTAAAATAGTTTGTAATACCGATGGATGTTCTAATTCTGAAGTTATAATATGTTTAATATCTAAACTTAATACTGAAGATCTTAATACAAGATTGTTAGCCTCGGTTCCTCCTGAAGTAAAAATAATTTCAGAAGGAAATGCATTAATCTTTTTTGCGATACAAACTCTAGATTCCTCCAAAATTGAACGAGCTTCTCTTCCATAACTATGTTGCACAGAAGAAGGATTTCCTAATGAATATTTTAATGTATTTAACATGACTTTAACAACTTCATTTCTTATAGGAGTGGAAGCTGCATTATCTAAATAAACTCGTTTCATTTATAATCGAATATAATTGAAAGTTTGACAAAAGTTTGACATACAAATATATAATCTATTAAAATTCCGTTTTTTTTAAATATTTTTAATATAAAATATCAATAAAATCTCATCTTTAATTTTGTATATTTATTCGTGATTGTATTGGGATTCGATGAAAATATTTTATAGTATTCATTATAAAAAACTTTATAGTTTTTATTAAACATTTGTTGTTTTAATAATGTTATTAAAATGTCTATTTTATTTTTATTTAAATTGAGTGAGTATGAAAATAAATGTTGGATTTTCGGTCCTAATGGGGTTTTTGATTGGAATTATTACATGTTATTTTTTTGGAAAAAAAACTATATTAAAAAAATATATTCAATTGTTAGATAAAGCTAATTTTAAAGCAAGGAAAATTATAAAAAATGCAGAAAAAGAAGGAGAATCCATAAAAAAAAATAAAATGCTTCAAGCAAAAGAAAAGTTTATCGAACTTAAATCGAAACATGAAAAAGATGTTTTTTTAAGAGAAAAAAAAATAATTGATATAGAAAATAAAACAAGAGAAAAAGAGAATAGATTGTCTAAAGAAATAGAAATTTATTTCAGAAAAAATAATCGTTTAGAAGCACAAATACATGATTATGAAAAAAAATATAAAATTCTTAAAAAAAAACAAGAAGAATTTAAAAATATGCATATTCAACAAGTAGAATTACTTGAAAAAATATCTAATTACTCTTCTGAAGAAGCTAAAAATGAATTAATTGAAATTCTAAAAGGAGAAGCGAAAGTAAAAGCACAAACTCACATACAAAATATTATAGAAGAATCACAATTAACGGCAAAAATAGAGGCAAAAAAAATTGTAATTCAAGCGCTTCAAAGAATTGGAACAGAAGAAGCAGTTGAAAATGCTGTATCCGTTTTTAACATAGAATCAGATGATATTAAAGGTCGGATAATTGGACGAGAAGGAAGAAATATTAGAGCTTTAGAAAAAGCAACAGGAGTAGAAATTATTGTAGACGATACACCAGAGGCTATTCTTTTATCTTGTTTTAATCCTATACGAAGAGAAATAGCTAGATTAGCTCTTCATAAATTAGTTATAGATGGTCGTATACATCCAGCTAGAATCGAAGAAATAGTAGCAAAAACGGAGAAACAAATTGAAGAAGAAATAATAGAAGTAGGAAAGAAAAACATGATAGATTTAGGAATTCATGGAATACATCCTGAATTAATCAGAATGGTAGGAAGAATGAAATATCGTTCTTCTTATGGGCAAAATCTTCTACAACACTCTCGTGAAGTCGCCCATTTATCAGGAATATTGGCTTCTGAATTGGGATTAAATTCAAAATTGGCCAAACGTGCGGGTTTGTTACATGATATAGGAAAAGTTCCAGAAAACGAATCTGAACTACCTCATGCCATTTTAGGAATGCAATGGGCTGAAAAATATGGAGAAAATATAGAAGTTTGTAATGCAATAGGAGCACATCATGATGAAATAGAAATGAAAGTATTAATATCTCCTATTATACAAGTTTCCGATTCTATTAGTGGAGCTCGTCCTGGTGTAAGAAGAAATTCATTTGAATCGTATTCAAAAAGATTAAAAAATTTGGAAGACATTGCCTTTAGTTTTGATGGAGTTAAAAAGGCTTTTGCTATACAAGCAGGAAGAGAATTACGTGTTTTAGTTGAAAGTGATAAAATTGATGATAAAAAAGCTTTTCAATTATCTTGTGACATCACAGAAAAAATAAAAAACGAAATGACTTATCCTGGTCAAATTAAAGTAACAGTGATTAGAGAAACTCGAGCAGTACAAATAGCTAGATAATAAAATAATAAAATTATGAAAGACTCTCCTATTACTTCTTTTATCAAAAAATACTTTCTTCATTTTAATGCTTTGACTTTATCAGAAGCAGCTAAAGCATATAAATATCACATTCAAAATAATGGAAAAATGATGATCACAATAGCAGGAGCAATGAGCACTGCAGAACTAGGTAAAATTTTATCTGAAATGATACGAAAAAATCAAGTTCATATTATTTCTTGTACAGGAGCTAATTTAGAAGAAGATATATTGAATTTAATCGCTCATTCTTATTACAAAAAGATACTCAACTATAGAGATTTAACTCCTGATGAGGAAAAAAAATTCTTAAAAAAAGGTTATTATAGAGTAACAGATACTTGTATTCCAGAAGAACAAGCATTTAAAGAATTACAAAAGCATATATTAAAAGTATGGACAAGAGCCAAAGAAAAATCAGAGCGTTATTTTCCTCATGAATATATTTATCAATTATTATTAGAAAATATTTTAAAACCCTATTATGATATGGATTCGGAAGATAGTTGGGTATTAGCTGCTGCAAAAAAAAATATACCTATAATAGTTCCAGGATGGGAAGATAGTACAATGGGAAATATTTTTTCCTCATATTGTATGAAAAAAATATTTCAACCTTTTCTTGTAAAAAACGGAATTGAATATATGATTTTTTTAGCCAAATGGTATCAAAAAGAATCTATCAAACATAAAATAGGTTTTTTTCAAATTGGAGGTGGAATATCAGGGGATTTCCCTATTTGTGTCGTCCCTATGTTATCTCAAGATATTGGATTTTATCCGACTCCATTTTGGTCTTATTTCTGTCAAATTTCTGATTCAACAACGAGTTATGGATCTTATTCTGGAGCTATTCCCAACGAAAAAATTACTTGGGGGAAACTTGATAAAGATACTCCAAAATTTATCATTGAATCAGATGCAACTATAGTTGCTCCCCTTATTTTTGCATATATATTAAATATGTAATTATTTATTTTAAATTTTAATCTATGTAACTTTGAATATAAAATATAAATATAAAATATTTTTGTGATGAATATATATGATCTTATTGTTATTGGATCTGGTCCAGGAGGATATATATCCGCTATCAGAGCAAGTCAACTAGGACTTCGTACGGCTATTATAGAAAAATATCAAAAATTAGGCGGAACATGTTTAAATGTGGGCTGTATTCCTTCTAAATCTCTTTTAGATTCTTCTAAATATTTTTCGTTAGCTAAAAATGATTATTCTTCACATGGAATTTTTTTTGAAAAACTATTTTTTGATTTCAAAAAAATGATGGATAGAAAAAATGAAGTAGTTAAAAATATAAATAATGGAATCAAATATTTAATGAAAAAAAATAAAATTGATTTATATCAAGGAATAGGTTCATTTAAAACTCAAAATATTCTGTCCATAAACATAAAAGATAAAGAATCGTTACAAGAAAAAGAAAAAATAAAATTCAAATACTGTATAATATCCACAGGATCTAAACCTTTATGCTTCCCCCACTTAAATTTTTCTCTAAAAAATAGAATTATTTCTTCCACAGAAGCTATTAATTTAAAAGAAATTCCAAAAAAATTAATCATAATTGGAGGAGGGATAATCGGATTAGAATTAGGTTCTATTTTTAATAGATTGGGGAGCAAAATTATTATTATAGAAACCATGGATCGAATTATATCAAATATGGATGACTCTTTAAGTCAAGAAATACGAAAAATATTAGAAAAATCTTCTATTCAAATAGAAACCTCTTTATCTATTTGTAATGTTTTTAAAGAAAACAATGAAGAAATATCTGTTATTGGAAAATATTCCAATCATGAAAAAAAAATTAAATTCACAGGAAATTATTGTTTATTGTCAATAGGAAGAAAACCGTATACGAAAAATATAGGTTTAGAAAATATAAATATTAAAATAAATAAAGAAGGATTTATAGTTGTAGATGATGATTTACAAACATCTGTAAAAAATATATATGCAATAGGAGATGTGATTGGAGGAAAAATGTTAGCACATAAGGCTGAAGAAGAAGGATTATATGTAGTAGAACACATAACAGGACAAAAACCAAATAAATTAAATTATGATTTAATTCCATCTATAATTTATACTTTTCCTGAAATAGCAAGTGTAGGTCGATCAGAACATGAAATCAAAAAAGATAAAATAGAATATAATATAGGAATTTTTCCTATGAAAATGCTAGGAAGAGCTCGTGCTAGTGGTTATACGAATGGATTTTTAAAAATGATTTCTCACAAAAAAACAGATGAAATATTAGGTGTTCATATAATTTCGGATCATGCTGCAGATATGATTATGGAAGCATCTATTGCTATGGAATTCAGATCTTCTTCAGAAGACATATATAGAATATGTCATCCTCATCCTACCTTCAGTGAAGCATTTAAAGAAGCCGCTTTATTGAACTTCGAAAAACGCTCTATACACATGTAATCACACATTTTTAATGCCAAAAAATAGTTTTTTTTCCTATTCTTTTTAAGAAATCGTTTGTTTTTTTAAAATGTTTAGAACCCAAAAAACCCATATGAGCAGAAAAAGGGGATGGATGTGAAGTTTGTAAAACATAATGATTATGAAGAAAGTTAATCAAAGATATTTTTTTTTGAGCATATTTACCCCATAAAAGAAAAACAATATTTTGTTTTCGATTAGAAACCGTTCGTATTATTTGATCTGTAAAGAATTCCCATCCTATATTTTTATGAGACATAGGAACTCCTTTTCTGACTGTTAATATTGAATTAAGTAATAACACTCCTTGTTTTGCCCAATGAATTAAAGATCCACTATAAGGAAATTTTTTTTCTAAATTTAAAGAATGATTTACTTCTATAAAAATATTTTTTAATGAAGGAGGAAAAGGAATACCATCAGAAACTGAAAAACAAAGACCATCAGCTTGATGATCCTTGTAATAAGGATCTTGTCCTAAGATAACTACTTTTAATTTTTGAAAAGAACAATATTTCAAACAAGAAAATATATTTTCTTGTTTAGGAAAACAAATAAAATGATGATACTCAATTTTAAGAGTTTTTAATAATTTTATAAAATAGGGTTTATGATATTCATCTTTTAATAAAAAATTCCAATCAAAATTGGTATTTTGCATTATTATTAGGTTTATTGTTTTTTGAATTAAAATTCACTATGAATTACATGAATTTTCATGTAAAAGAATTTTTTTTTTCATAAGTTCCTCTATATTTTCATAATGTTTTGGATCCGGAACACAACATTGAACTGGACAAATTATAACACATTGTGGTTGATCATAAAAACCTACACATTCTGTACATTTTTCATGAACGATAAAATATATGTCTTTTTTTTTAGGTTCTTGAAATATAGTTGGATCCAACGTTTTGTTTTTTATCAAAGAAGTTCCATCTGACATTCTCCATTTTTTTCCTCCCTCATAAATAGCTTGATTAGGACATTCGGGTTCACAAGCCCCACAATTTATACATTTTTCTGTAATTTTTATGGACATTTAATTTGAAAAAATTTTAATAATGATTAAAACTTTTGACCGTTTAGGATCTTTTTTAAGAGAAGTTAATAATTTTTATACACATAAAAAATCTTTTTCTCAAGATTATAAAGAATTTTTTCCTCCTTTTCAAGATCTTATTAAAAAAATAACTATTACGAACGATTGGTTTAGAATCGAAGATTTATTAATAACTTTTGATCAATGGGGAAAAAATCTTAAGAAAGAAAAACTAGAATATTGGATGAGTCAATATAAATTGAAAAAAAAAAATATAAAAAAAATTCTTGTTATTATGCCTGGAAACATTCCAATGGTAGGTTTTCATGATTTTTTATGTGTTATTTTATCAGGACATAAAATAATAATTAAACTATCAAAAGAAGATAATCTATTACTTCCATTTTTGTGCAAAATCATAATACATGAAAACCCCATATTAAAAAATAAAATCAAATTTACAAATAACATTTTTTGTGAAAAATTTGATTATGTAATAGCGACTGGAAATCATAATACAGCTCGTTATTTTGAATATTATTTTAAGATATACCCTATGTTACTCAGAAAAAGTAGAACCTCTATTGCTGTCTTACAAGGAAATGAAACAGAAAAAGAATTAATTTATTTAAATCGTGATATATTAACTTATTCAGGAAGAGGATGTCGAAATGTGGGAAAAATATTTATTCCTCATAATTATGATATTCATTTAATATTGAAAAAATCATCTGTATATGAATATGTTACAAAAAATTATAAGTATATAGATAATTATAAATATTATCTATCTATCTATACTATGAACAAAGTTTTTTTTCAAAAAAATCATTTTGTTATTTTCAAAAAAGAAAAAAATGATTACAGCCCAATATCTGTTGTTTATTATGAATTTTATAATAAAAAGAATATTAATCAATTAAAAAAAATAATTTTGGAAAAAAAAGAACACATACAATGCATAGTATCTAAAAACTTTTTAGAAAAAGAAATTTATTTTGGACAGACACAATATCCAAAATTAGAAGACTATTCAGATGAAATTGATACAATTCAATTTTTGAATTGATAAATAATGAGTTGATCTTCATCTAAATTCTTTTTATGAGATTTAATTCCTCTTGTTATTTTAGGTCCCTTTAATCCATTTTTTAACAAAACATTGCATATAAAAATACGACATTCATCCCAAACATTTTCTTTTATAAAATTTTCCAAAGTTTTTTTTCCTCCTTCCACTATTAAAGATAATATTTTCTTTTTATACAAAAAATTTAATATCTGATTGATTATTTTTTTTTCAAAAGAAATTTGAATATACTCTATATTTTTTTTATTTTC
The DNA here is from genome assembly GCF_014251595.1 of Blattabacterium cuenoti. Taxonomy (NCBI): domain Bacteria; kingdom Pseudomonadati; phylum Bacteroidota; class Flavobacteriia; order Flavobacteriales; family Blattabacteriaceae; genus Blattabacterium; species Blattabacterium cuenoti. The sequence continues at coordinate 498,546 of NZ_CP059192.1, forward strand.
TCTATTGATTCCTGTAAATACAATAGTATGTTGAGATCCATCCAAAATAAAAGAAGAATTAGAAATACTCAGTTTTTGATCAATAAAAATTCTAATAGGATTTTTTCCAAACCATTTTCTTACGTTTAGTCTTGGATTGTCATTTAATACAGTTTTCCTTCCTACTAAAATTCCATCCTCCTCAGATCTCCATTTATGATTTAGCTGCCTAGCATATATTCCACTAATCCAATGATTTTTTTTAGTATATGAAGATATAAAACCATCATCACTTTGTGCCCATTTTAATATGATATAAGGACGTTTTTTTTCATAAAAAGTAAAAAAACGTTTATTCAAAATTCTACATTGATCTATCAAAACATTTTCTATAACTTCAATCCCATATTTTTTTAATTTTTTTATTCCTAATCCTTTGACTTTATGACAAGGATCTTGTATTCCCACTACTACTCTTGGTATATTTTTTTTAATAATCAAATCGACACAAGGAGGAGTTTCTCCAAAATGGACACATGGTTCCAATGTAACATATAAAGTACAATCAAAAAATAAATATTTATTTTTTATATTATTAATAGCTAAAAATTCAGCATGATACATTTTTTTTTTGTAATGCCATCCTTCTGACAAAACAATTCCATTTTTTTCTATAACACATCCAACCATAGGGTTTGGAGATGTAAGTCCTAATCCGTTTTTAGCTAGTTGTATAGCTCTTTTCATAAAAATTTCTTTATATTTCATATTATATTTTCCATATCTTCCAAGATTCTTCTGCTTGAAGATATAACATTTCTAATCCATTTTTTATTAAAGCTCCTTTTTTTTCTGCATTTTTCAAAAACAAGGTCTTATTAGGATTATAAACCATATCATAAAAATAATGTTCATAAGATACGTGTTGATAAGGTAAATATGGACATGAATTTATATTAGGATATGTTCCTATAGGAGTACAATTGATAATAATTTTATATTCTTTCAATAAATTTTTATTTATATCTTCATAAACTAAAAAACCTTTATTTTTGTTTCTAGAAACATATTGATATGAAATTTCTAATTTTTTTAAAACAAATGAAACTGTTTTAGAAACACCTCCAGTTCCTAAAATTAGAGCTTTTAAATTTTTTTTATTATGAAATTGGATTAACCCTTTTTTAAAAGAACATTCAAAACCTAAAACATCTGTGTTAAAACCAGTTATGCATTGATCATTAATTTTTATCACATTTACAGATCCTATAGATTTTGCTTCAGACGTAATTTTAGTTAAAAAAGAAATTATACTCTTTTTGTAAGGAATAGTTACATTACATCCTTTTAGATAAGGATTTTGAAAGATTAACGATACATTTTCGATTTTAGGAATATCAAAAATTTCATAATCAACATTGAAAATAAATTCTTTTTTAAATTTTTTTAAAAAAAATTTTCTCGAAAAAGAATATTCAATATTTTTTCCTATCAAACCATAAATTTGGGTTATTTTATTTATCATAAAATAAAAATCTATTCTTCTTTCTTCAATTTCATACGTTCTATATATTTTGCTCTCAATATTTCATTTCTTCTTCCTTCAGAAGGTTTTATATATTGTTGTTTTTCTCGAAACTCTTTTAGAATACGAGTTTTATCAAATTTTTTTTTACACTTTTTTAAAGCTTTTTCAATTGATTCTCCTTCTCTAATAGTGGTAATTAAGATCATAAAATTGAATAAATAATTTTTGTGGACATTATCGGATTTGAACCGATGACCTCTATTCTGTCAAAATAGTGCTCTAAACCTACTGAGCTAAATGTCCTTTAAAATCAACAAAATTAAGTATTTTTTGATATATAATGGATTACAATTTATTTTATGTCCTGCAATATTCTAAATAAATCTATAAAATATTTAAAAGGATTGAGTTTAAGAAAAGCTGATTTATTTAATCATGAATTAAACCTTTATACATACGAAGATTTACTTTTTTTTTATCCTAAAAAGTATACATATTTATCTACAAAAAAAATATCAGAATTATCAAATCATAATCATAATGATTTTGTCAAAATAATAGGAAAAATTCATAAGATTGAAGAAATCAACTATAAAAATAAAAAAGGAAAAATGTTAGTCGCTTCTTTGGAAGATAGAACAGGTTTGATTGAATTAGTTTGGTTTCAAAAAAATAATTTTATAAAAAAAAATATAACAGAAAATATTAGAGTAATCGTTTATGGAAAAATAAATTATTTTCAAGATAAACTTCAAATCATTCATCCCAATATTAAAGAATTTAATGATTCAATAGAAAATCATTCTATATTTCCTGTATATTCTATTCCTAAAAACTTGATAAAAAAAGGAATTAATAATTTTTTTATGATCAGTTTGTTACAAAATCTTATAAAGGAATTAAAAAATGATATTAGTGAATTTTTTTTTCAAGATTTTATGAATAAAAAATTAATGTCAAGAAAAAAAGCTTTAATTCAAATTCATTTTCCAAAATCTTTAGATTTTTTATTACAAGCACAATATTCTTTAAAATTTGAAGAGTTATTTTTATTAAAACTATTTTTTTTATCTAAAAAAGAAAAAGAAATCGTATACAGTTATCCTTTTACAAAATTAGGTAAGAATTTTCATAATTTTTACAAATATTTTATACCTTTTACTCTAACAACAGAACAAAAAAAAGTGTTTAAAGAGATATGGATTGATTTAAAAAAAAACACTCAAATGAATAGATTATTACAAGGAGAGGTGGGGTGTGGTAAAACTATTATAGCTATATTGTCAATGCTTGTAGCTTTAGATAACGGATTTCAATCTTGTTTAATGGCTCCTACTGAAGTTTTAGCTATACAACATTATTCTTCTATCAAGAAAATGGTTTCAACAATTGGAATTAAAATCGCCTTATTAACAAGTTCTATTTCTGATTCTATTCGAAAATCTTTATATCATGAAATATTAAAGGGACAAATTTCTATTGTAATAGGAACCCATTCTTTAATTCAAGAAAAAGTTAAATTCAAAAATCTTGGATTAGCAATCATAGATGAAGAACAACGTTTCGGAGTAGAGCAAAGAGAAAAAATTTGTAAAAAAGATAATAAAGCTCCTCATATACTCATTATGACAGCTACTCCAATTCCTAGAACTTTAGCAAAAATTATTTACCATGATTTGAATATTTCTATTATAAAAGAATTGCCTTTAGGAAGAAAACCTATTAAAACTATTCATTTTTTTAACAAAAATCGAGATCAAGCTTTTAAAATAGTGAAAGAACAAATTTCAAAGGGAAGACAAATTTATATTATATATCCCACAATTAATACTTCTTTAAAGTATAAAAATTTAATGAAAGGATATCAAGAAATTAGAGAAAAGTTTAAAAATTTAGAAAAAAAGATTGGAATTTTACATGGTGAAATGAATTTTCAAGAAAAAAATATACAAATTAATCGATTTTTATGTGGAGAAACTAAAATTTTAATAGCAACTACAGTTATAGAAGTAGGAGTGAACGTTCCTAATGCGTCCGTTATTTTAATAGAAAATGCAAATTTTTTCGGATTGTCTCAATTACATCAATTGAGGGGAAGAGTAGGAAGAGGAATTCATCAAAGTTATTGTATTCTTGTCACTGATCATAAAATTAGTGTAGAAGGTTTTTTTAGAATCAAAAAAATGTGTGAAACAAATAAAGGATTAGAAATAGCTAAAGAAGATTTAAAATTACGTGGTGGTGGAGACTTAATAGGAACAAAACAAAGTGGAAAAAATTATTTTTGTATTGTAAATCTGATCAGAGATTATAAATTGATAAAAGAAGTTTTCCCGATTGCTAAAAATTTTTTTCATAAAAATCCTAATTTTTTTAATAATAAAAAAAATATTTTTTACGAATACTATAAAAAAAAATGGAAAAATTTAATGAATAAACACCATGAATTATCTAAATAAAGATCAACATAAAATCATAGAAACCTTTAATGTTCCTATTTTAGTTATTGCTGGAGCAGGATCTGGAAAAACTCGTGTTATTACACACCGTATTGTTCACATGATTCAAAATAAGGGAATATCTCCTTTTAATATATTGGCTTTGACTTTTACCAAAAAAGCTGCTAAAGAAATGAAAAGTCGTATTTCTAACATGATGATCAATCCCAACAATTTGAATCAAATCACATTGGGAACTTTTCATTCCATATTTTCTAGTATTTTAAGAAAAGAATCCCATTATCTAGGGTTTAAGTCAAATTATACCATTTATGATCATAAAGATTCAGAAAATGTAATCAAAAAAATATTAGAAAATGTAGATGTATTTTTTAATTATAAAGAAATAAGAAGAAAAATTTCTGAATATAAAAATAATTTATATTATTTATTATGTGATAAACAAAAATTAGAAAATAAAAAATTAGAACTTTTTACTAAAATATATGAATCTTATATAAAGCGTTGTTTTCAAGCAAATGCTTTAGATTTTGATGATATATTGCTTTATACTAATCATTTATTTTTTCATTATCCAAAGGTACTTGAAAAATATCAAAATCAATTTAAATACATATTAATTGATGAATTTCAAGATACAAATTTATCTCAATATACTATTATAAAAAATTTGGTTTCTAAACACAAAAATCTTTTTGTAGTAGGAGATGATGCTCAAAGTATTTATGCTTTTCGTGGAGCTAATATTTCAAATATATTAAATTTTAATGTTGATTATAGTAATGCTAAAATTTTTCGTCTTGAACAAAATTATCGTTCCACTAATTATATCGTACAAGCTTCTAATAGTATCATTTCTTTTAATCAAAATCAAATTTTGAAAAAAACATGGACAAATAATGAAAAAGGAGAAAAAATAAAAATATATTGTGCTTTTTCTGAACTCGAAGAAGCAGAATATATCGCTTCTTCTATTCTTTCAATAAAAAAGAAAACAAATTTTCAATTTGAAAATATTGCTATTCTTTACAGAGCAAATGTTCAATCACATATTATAGAATCTTCTCTTAAAAAAAAAAATATTCCATATCATATATATGGATCCATACCGTTTGAAAAAAAAAAGGAAATTCGAGATGTTTTGGCGTTTCTTAGGATCATTGTGAATTCAAATGATGAAGAATCTTTATTACGTATTATAAAAAATTTAAATCCCAAAATCACGAAAAACATATTGAATTTATCCAAAAAAAAAGAAGCCCAAGTTTATGAAATAATTAAAAATATTGAAAATTATCAATGTTATTTAAAAATAAATAATAAAACGAAAAATAAATTCGTCAATTTATTTTTGACAATAGAAAAACTGCGTATTAGTTTAGAACAAGAAAACGCATATATCATAGCAAAAAATGTAGTAAGTTTTTTGTTAAAAGAAAATTATAAAAATTATAAAAACGAATATTTTCAATATATACTTGATAATATATTTCAATACGTTCAAGATCAAAAAAAATTAAAAAATGAAGGGGATTCAAGTTTAGCTGGGTTCATTCAATGTTTTTATATGGAAATACATGAAAATATTCATCATAAAGACAATGAAAAAAACAAAATTTCATTAATGACAATTCATTTATCTAAAGGATTAGAATTCTCCATTGTGTTTATTACAGGATTAGAAGAAAATTTGTTTCCATCCAAATCTAGTTTAGAAGATCCGTTTAAAATCGAGGAAGAACGTCGTTTATTTTATGTTGCTTTGACTCGAGCCCAAAAAAAAGTAGTACTTACTTATACAAAGTATAGATTTATATGGGGAAAGAAAAAAAAGAATATACCTAGTCGTTTCATTAACGAACTTAATAAAAACTTTATTGATATAGAAAATCATAAATCTATATTAGAAAAAAAAAAATTAATTCTTTAAATCATTTTAATATTAATCATCAAAATTCTAAATGTTTAGAAATTAAAAAAGGAATAAAAGTTTTTCACAAAAATTTTGGAGTAGGAACTATTATAGAATTACAAAATCAAAATCAAATAGCTCTAATAAAATTTCAAAAATCAGGAAAAAAAAGAATTTTGATAAAATTGAATAAACTTGTTATTTGCTCATAACAAAAATTTATGGATGATTCAAAAAAAATTAAATTAAACTTTTATTTTCAGAAAATAATTTGTTTTGTCGCGATTATTTTATTTTTCATAAAATTAGTGACTTGGCATATTACTTCTTCCCTTTCTATATTTAGTGATGCAATGGAAAGTTTGATTAATATTATTAGTGGTTTTATCGGATTATGTAGTCTTTATATATCATCTTTACCTAAGGATCAAAATCATCCATATGGACATGGTAAAATAGAATTTATATCAACAGCTATAGAAGGTTTTTTAATTTCTGTAGTAGGAATTTCTGTTTTTATAAATACTTTTATACGTATTAAATATAATATGTATGAAGTTATTTTATCGAGATTAGATTATGGTATTTTTTTGATGTTTTTTACTGGAATTATTAATTATTTTTTAGGATTTTTAGCCTGTAAAATAGGAAATCAGAATGGAGCCTTGACATTAATTGCTAGTGGAAAACACCTTCAAATTGACACTTATTCTACTTTTGGAATAGTTGTAGGATTAATTTTACTGAATGTAACCAAATGTATATGGATAGATCCTATTATTTCTATTATTTTCTCATCCTTAATTTTGTATACGGGATTCAAATTGTTGAGAAATGCTACAGCTGGAATTATGGATGAATATGATAAAAAACTTTTAAAAAAATTGTCTTTATATCTTAACGAAAAAAGAGATATTAATTGGATAGATCTTCATCATTTGAAAATCATTAAATATGGAAGTGCATTGCACATAGATTGTCATCTAACCGTTCCATGGTTTTTTAATATAAAAGAAGCAAATCAAGAAGTAAAAAAGTTAACTCAATTGACTAAAAATGAATTTGGATCTAAAGTAGAATTATCGGCTCACATTGAGGCTTGTTCTAATAATCATTGTACGTTTTGTTTAAATCATTATTGTCAAGTAAGAAAAAATGTTTTTCAAAAAAAAATTCTTTGGACTCTAGATAAAACATCTTATTATAACAACAACAATAAAAATCCTAAACTTTAAATAGATATTATGGAATACAACACGAATCGTTTAAAATTGGTAATCCCAGAATATGGGAGAAATATTCATAAAATGATAGATCACGCCATACAAATAAAAAACAGAAATAAAAGGAATCGTTGTGCATGGGAGATTATTAAATTAATGACGAGTTCTATTCATACTACTAAATTTCATAAATCAATTCCTTATTTACAACATAAATTATGGAATCAACTTTTTATTATGTCCAAATATCAATTGGATATTGATACTCCTTTTCCTATTCCTAAACCCACCTCAAAAGAAATCTACAAAATAAATTTATGTAATACTAAAAAAGTAGTGTATCCTGAATATTTAACAAATTTTAGATATTATGGAAAAATCATAAGAGATATGATACATGCAGCAATACGTTGTAAAGATACACAAAAAAAAGAAGGGTTATTTTATGCTATTGCTAATACAATGAAAAAAAATTATTTAAGATGGAATAAAAACATGGTGGAAGATGATGTGATATTTAAAGATTTAAAAAAACTTTCAGAGGGAAAGATATGTTTAATGAAAAATGTAGATTCTTTATTACAAAGTTCTCATATTTTAAAATATAGAAAAAATATAAATATGACTAAAAGAAAAGATTATAAATATGACTAAAAGAAAAGATAATTAAAATATACAAACTTATTTTTATAATGGGAACTTTTAAAATAAAAGGAGGAGTTCCTTTAAAAGGAGAAATTCAACCACAAGGATCTAAAAACGAATCTTTACAGGTATTATGTGCCGTATTATTAACTTCAGAAAAGTTAAGAATTAAAAACATACCAGAAATAGGAGATGTTAAATGTATGATGAAAATTCTGAAAGATCTTGGAGTTTTAGTCATAAAAAATGGAATTGGAGATTATACTTTTCAAGCAAAAAATATAAACATTGAATATTTAAATACGAAAAGATTTCGTGAATATGGAAAATCTATCAGAGGATCAATTATGATTGCAGGACCTTTACTTTCTAGATTTGGAAAGGTTTGTATTCCAATTCCTGGAGGAGATAGAATAGGTAGACGACGTATAGATGCTCATTTAACAGGACTAAAATTATTAGGAAGTAATATATACTATCATAATGAATACAAATATTTTGATTTACGTATAAATAAAAACAATTTGATTGGAGAATATATTTTAATGGAAGAAGCTTCTATTACAGGAACAGCTAACGTCATTATGGCTGCAACTTTGGCTAAAGGAAAAACGACCATATACAATGCCGCTTGTGAACCTTATATTCAACAATTATGCAAATTGTTAAATAAAATGGGAGCAAAAATTAAAGGAATAGGATCTAATTTAATTAATATAACTGGAGTTAAAGAATTAGGAGGATGTTCTCATACTATATTACCTGATATGATAGAAATAGGAAGTTGGATAGGATTAGCTGCTATTACTTGTTCCGAAATTAGAATTAAAAATGTTAATTGGAAAAATTTAGGAATTATACCTAATACATTTCAAAAAATGGGAATTAAATTAGAAAAAGAAAAGGATAATATTTATATTCCATCACAAAAATCTTATCAAATAAAAAAATCATTTAATAATGCAATATTAACAATATCCGATGCACCATGGCCTGGATTAACTCCAGATTTATTAAGCATTTTAACTGTAGTAGCGACTCAAGCGAAAGGAAGTGTTTTAATTCATCAGAAAATGTTTGAGAGTAGATTATTTTTCGTAGATAAGCTTATTGAAATGGGAGCACAAATCATATTATGTGATCCTCATAGAGCTACTGTTATAGGATTAGATCATCAATATACTCTTAGAGGAGCGACATTAAATTCACCAGATATAAGAGCAGGAATATCTCTACTTATAGCAGCTCTTTCGGCTAAAGGAACTAGTGTTATTCAAAATATAGAACAAATAGATAGAGGATATGAAAATATAGATAAAAGATTACGTATTTTAGGAGCAAACATTCTAAGAATGAAATGATAAAGTCATTTTTTTTACAATTAACTTGATTGAAAAGATACATTTTAATTTCATAAATAATATATTATTTATCTCCATCATTTTTTTCACAATTTTTGAGTGAATATATGAAAAACAATAAAATAATATGAAACATATGTATTTATTTCAGAATCATATAATATAACTTTATATGTCATATAATTTAAATAGATAAATTGAATGAAAAAGATAAGAAAAAAATAATAATGAAAAATTATGGCAAAATTTGAATATATAACTAAAGAAGGATTAGAAAAATTACAAAAAGAAATAGAGAGACTAGAAAACATAGAACGTCCAAAAATATCTATGCAAATAGCAGAAGCTAGAGATAAAGGTGATTTATCAGAAAATGCGGAATATGACGCAATAAAAGAAGCTCAAGGTTTTTTAGAAATGAATATAGCCAAGTTAAAAAAAAAATTATATAATGCACGGATTATAGATGGATCAAAAATTAATAGAACGAGAGTTTCTATTCTTTCCACAGTGAGAGTTAAAAATTTAACCCATGGAGGAGAACAAATATATACCTTAGTTCCAGAAGGAGAAGCTGACTTAAAATCAGGAAAAATATCCATAAACACGCCCATATCAACAGGGTTACTTGGAAAACAAATAGGAGAAATAGCCCATATTAAGTTGCCTAATAAAATGATACTTGATTATGAAATTTTAGAAATAGCATTTAATGAATAAAAATAATATATTTCAAAAAATAATTAATAATGAAATTATAGCTTATAAAATAGCGGAAAATTCGGATCATTTAGCTTTTTTAGATATTTATCCCTTAAAAATAGGACACACTTTAATAATACCAAAAAAAAGTAATACAGATAAAATTTTTTCTTTATCGGAAAAAGAATTTATCTCTATTATGTCTTTTACAAGAAAAGTAGCTGTAGGTATAGAAAAAATTATTCCTTGTAACCGTGTTGGTATATTTGTTTTAGGATTTGAAATTCCTCATGTACATATTCATTTAATTCCTATGGACAGAGAAAGCGATGGTAATTTTTCCAAAAAAAGAATGGTTTTGTCTTCAAACAATTTACAAAATTTGTCCTATAAAATTAAAAAATCTATTCAAGGATTAGAACATAGATGAAAATTTTCATTTGTGTTCTAATGATTCCAATGAAATAAAATTTTTAATCCTTTTATTGTATGTAATTTATCTTTTATATGAATTTTTTCGATCAAAGGGGTATATATGTGAGAAACACCTCCTGTTGCAATAACAAAACAATTTGTTTTCAATTCTTGATTGACTCTATTAATTAATCCTTCAACCATACTTATATATCCATATATTATTCCACTTTGAATACATGTTTCTGTATACTGTCCTAATATACTAGGAGGTTCTTTTAACTCAATTTTTGATAATTGAGCTGTGTTTCCAATTAAGGCACTTAAAGAACTATTGACTCCTGGAGCTATAATAACCCCTTGAAGTCCCCCATATTTATCTATGCAGGTCAAACTTAATGCAGTTCCAAAATCCACGACTAAAGTCGTTTTTTGATTATTGTATAATGTATATGCAGCTATAGCGTTAGCATACAAATCTGTACCTAATTGATGAGAATAATGTTTAACAGGAGAAGATGAATTTCTATCAACTACAATAGGTTTGATTTTATGTATTTCATATAGAGATTGCTCCACAATATTTGTAAGAGAAGGGACCACTGATCCAATCACAATATTTTGTATAAGTTTGGATAAAATCCCATATTGCTGATATATATTTCTAAATAATAAAATATATTCATCTCGTGATCTATGCGGAGTAGTATTAATAATCCAAGAACAATGACATTCTAAATTATAATGATTATCAAATAATCCAAAACGAAGATTAGAATTTCCAATATTTATTGTTAACAACATGATTCACTTTATTTTTTTTAAACGTCTTTTGAATCAGATAATTGTTTTCTTTCAATTTCAATAATATTTGATTTCATTATATTTATATTAATATATATTAATATATGACTAATATTATAAATTTTAAAACAAAAGGAAAAGGAATTCCTGTCGTCTTGTTACATGGATTCATGGAAAGTTTAGAAATATGGAACTATGTATATGATAACATTTCTAAAAAATATAAAATTATTTCTATTGATCTTCCAGGTCATGGAAAAAGTATTTTTCCATTAAAAGAAAATACAGTTTTTACGATGGAAAAAACTGCAGAAATTGTAAAAAAAATTCTAGAAAAAGAAAATATACAAAAAGCTGTTTTTGTAGGCCACTCTATGGGAGGATATGTTGCTTTAGCAATAGCAGAAAAATATCCAGAAATATTTTTAGGTTTGTGTTTGCTTCATTCCACCACAAAATCAGATACATTTGAAAAAAAAAAAATCGGATTCAATCAATTCAATTAGCAATTAATAATCATCCATTATTTATATCCATAAGTATAAAAAAATTATTTTTTTACAAAAAGCTATCTTCTTTACAAAAAGAATTTCTTTTTGTAAAGAAGATAGCTTCTAATACTCATATTAATAGCATTATTTCTTTTTTAAAAGGAATGTCAATTCGAAAAGATAGAAAGTTTTTATTAAAAACAACCCAATTTCCAAAATTGTATATAGCTGGTTTATATGATATGGTTCTTGATGTAAAAAAAATTTATGAAGAAACTAAAAATGGAAATCAAATTTATTTTGTAGCTATACCTACAGGTCATATGGGGCATATAGAAAAACCTAAAGAAATAATAAAAATATTAGAAAATTTTATAGATTTTTCTATTTTTTATTAGGAAATAAAACATGAATAAAATAAATGAATAAAAAAAAATTACGTAAAAAATATTTGCATATGAGAAGATATATTTCTCAAAATGAAATTAGAAAAATGAGTTATGATATTTTTTTTCAGCTAAAAAAAATATTTTTTATATGGGAAAAGAAACTTTATCATATTTTTATACCAATACAAAAATTTCGAGAAATAAATACATTTATAATCATCAATTTTTTACTAAAAAAAGAAAAATGTGTGACTATTCCTTGTTCTAACTTTCATAAGTTATCTATAGAAAATTGTTTATTTCATGAAAATACCATATTAATCAAAAAAAAACATGGAATTTTAGAACCTATTCCAATGCATAAGTATATTATTTCTATTTCTATGATTGAAGTCATATTTATTCCTTTATTAATATTTGATTTAAAAGGTTATAGAATCGGTTACGGAAAAGGTTTTTATGATAGATTTATTCCTTTATGCAAAAAAAATGTTATGAAAATAGGTTTAAGTTATTTTTCTCCCATAAAAAAAATCCAAAATATACATAAAAATGATTTATTTCTGGATATAGGAATTACACCTAGTCAAATTTTTTTATTCGATAAAAATTCAAGAAATAAAAACTTTGAAAATATCCCAAATTATGATCGACATCATTATTAAACTAATAATGACAAATCCATAAACAGTACTACGTTCAATAATTTCTTCATTTATTTTTTTTCTTGTAATCATTTCAATCATGATAAATAAAATATAACCTCCATCTAATGATGGTATAGGGAATAAATTTAAAAACGCTAACCAAATAGATAAAGTACCTGTTAAAGTCCAAAAAATACCCCAATTCCATTTAGATGGAAATTCTTTAGCAATGGAAAAAAAACTTCCTATTTGTTTATAAGCTTTAGTTTCTATATGAAAAACATTTTTCAAAAAAAAGATTTGATTTTTTAAAACATCATAAGCTTTTTTTGTTCCATGAGGAAAGCTCTCTAAAAAAGAGTATTTCTTTTTTTCGAATAAAAAAATTTGATCTAAATCCATAAAGTTTTTTAAATAAATACCCAAAATCCCTTTTGAATCTAAAAAAATTTCTTTTTGAATTAATTTTCCATTTCTATTTATAGATATTAATATATTTTCATTTTTGTATTTTGATAATAAATCTTTTAATTGATCAGAAAAAAGAACAAATTCAGAATTAATAGCTAATATTTCATCATTATTTTTTAATCCATATTTTTCTGCTTTAGAATTTTTGATCATATAATTTATGATAGGAGGAACACGCGGTTTAATAAAAAAATTAAGTTCTTTTCGATCAAAAATAAATTTTTTCTTTTTATCATCTAATGGTAATTTTATAATATGACCCATACGATCTATAGTAATAGAATTTCCCAAAAGAATTTCTTTAGGAATTTCATTGAAATATGGAATATACTTATCGTTGATAAATAAAATTTTATCTCCATTTCTTAATCCAATTTTTTCTCCTATGGAATCAACTTCTATTCCATATTTCACATTTTTTGTAGGAAGATAAGTTTCTCCATATTTAAACAATAAAAAAGTAAAAATCAAAATGGATAACAATATATTAAAAATAATTCCTCCAGAAATGATTAACAGTCTTTTGATGGGGGATTTAGATCTAAATTCCCAATTTTTATTTTTTGATAAAATATTTTTGTTATCCATCATCATTCCAGATATTTTAACGTATCCTCCTAAAGGTAACCAACCTAATCCATAAATTGTATGTCCTATCTTTTTTTTAAAAATTGAAAACCAAGGATCAAAAAATAAAAAAAATCTTTCTACTCTAACTTTAAAGACTTGAGCTATAATAAAATGACCTAATTCATGAACAACAACTAATATAGAAATACTAAGTAGCAATTGTATAGATCTAATTAAAATTGATGACATTTCTCAGATTTAAAATAATTAAAAAAATAAAAAAGATAAATTTAAACCTTTATTCTAAAATAAAATATATTTTGAATTTATCTAATCTTAAAAAAGGAGAAAAAGGGATTATTAAGGGATATAAAAATGATAATTTTCCTGTCAAATTATTAGAATTAGGAGTTTTACCTGGTGTAAAAATTGAAATACTTTTTGTTTCTATTTTTTATGATCCATTATGTATAAGTTATGATCAATCTTGTTTAGCTTTACGAAAAAAAGAAGCTGAAAACATTATAGTTGAACCTATTATTCACAAAAATAAATAATGTCAAAAATTAAATTAGCTATTGTTGGAAATCCCAATGTAGGAAAAACTTCTTTATTCAATCAATTAACTGGACTTAATCAAAAAGTTGGAAATTATATAGGAGTTACAGTAGATAAAAAAATAGGAAATTTTTATTATGAAAATATGTGTTTTCAAATTATAGATCTTCCTGGAACTTATAGCATATATCCTTCATCTGAAGATGATGAAATAGTATGTAGGTTACTTAACAATATAAACGATTTAGATTATCCAGATAAAATCATAGTAGTAGCAGATTATTCGAATATAAAAAAAAGCCTTCTTTTACTTAGACAAGTACAAGATTTAGGATTTCCTGTTCTTTTTGTATTGAATATGGTCGACGAAGCAAAAAAAAAAGGAATATTTATTAATATAAAAAAATTAAAAAAATTTCTTATAACAGAAATTGTGTTGATCAATGCAAGAAAAGGAATAGGAGTTAATCAAATTAAAAGAAAAATAAAAAATTTAAATTCCAAAATAAAAATAACCCATTTTTTCAATCCCAGATTATATTATTCTCTTGCTATTAATGAAGTAAAAAATATTTATAAAGTCGATACTTATCAAGCTTGGTATTATTTAGCTTATCACAAAAAATTGTTAAAAGAAGATTGTTTATTAAATGAAATAAAAAAAAAATATAATATTATACCAAAACGATTACAAATCAAGGAAACATTAAGTCGATATGAAGAAATAGAAAAAATTTTCTCAAAAACAGTTTCTGAATTCATTTCAGATAAAGAAAAGACTTATTTAGAATTTTCTAAAAAAATAGATAATTCTTTCATTGTTCATCCTTTCTGGGGTTATTTTATTTTTTTATTCTTTTTATTTTTTATTTTTCAATGTATTTTTTTTGGGTCAGAAACTCCTAAACAATTTATAGAGCTTTTTTTTTCTTTTATACAAAAAAAATTATATAATGTTTATCCTGGTCCTTTAAATAATTTCCTTTTACAAGGAATCTTACCTGCAATTAGCACTATTGTTTCTTTTATTCCCCAAATTTCTATTTTACTATTTTTTCTTCTTCTTATGGAAGAAAGTGGATATATAAGCAGAGTTATATTTCTAATGGATAGAATTATGCGACCTTTTGGGTTAAATGGGAAAAGTGTTGTTCCTCTTATTTCTAGTATAGCTTGCGCGATTCCCGCAATCATGTCAGCTAGACATATAGAAAATCCTAGAGATCGTTTAATTACTATTTTAGCTACTCCTTTTATGACGTGTTCGGCTAGATTACCTGTTTATACTTTAATTATATCTCTAGTTATACCGAATAAAAAATGGTGTTTTATTCAATTAAGGGGAATAGTACTTATGTTTATGTATATTTTAGGGATTATATCGGCTTTAAGCGTATCAATAATTTTACATCAATTCTTAAAAAAAAAATATCAAAGTCATCTTATAATGGAAATCCCCACTTATAAAATTCCTATATTTAAAAATATATTAATCACTCTATGGATTCATATTAAATCATTTATTATAAATGCGGGTAAAATGATTTTATTAATTAATATATTAATTTGGGTTTTGGGTACTTTTGGTCCTTCAAAAAATTCATCAAATCAAAATTTGATCATAGATATACAAAGAAAAGAATTGCCTTATTCTTATTTAGGTATATTAGGAAAAAAAATGGAACCTGTAATTCATCCATTAGGATACGATTGGAAAATTGGGATCGGATTACTATCATCTCTTATAGCAAGAGAAGTTTTTGTTAGTACGATGGCTTCTGTCTACAGTATAGAAGAAAAAGAAAATTTTTTGAAAGAAAAAATGAAAAAAGAAATATCTCCTATAACTAAAAAACCTATTTATAATTTAGCAACAGGAGTTTCTTTGTTGTTTTTTTATGCATTTTCTATGCAATGTATGAGCACATTAGCTATAACAAAAAAAGAAACAAAATCTTGGAAATGGCCCATAGTACAATTTGTTTTTATGACTTTATTGGCTTATATAGTTTCATTATTAACATATCAAACACTTCAAATAAAATGTGGCAATACATTATAATAAGTTTATTTTTTTCATACTCAATTTTTTGTTTACTGAGAAAATTTTTGAATTTTTTTTGTATAAAAAAAAATTTTGTAAAAGAAAATAGAAAATGTGATTGTAAACTATGAAATTTTTATTTATTCATTTTTTCAATAGAAGCGTATATATAATTTTTAAAGACATCGGATAAAGATATTCCAACTATTTTCAATTGTTTTGGAAAAATACTTTCTTCTGAAAAACCTGGAACTGTATTGATTTCCAAAAAAAAAGGTTCTTCATTGACAAGTATGTATTCCGCTCTAGATATTCCTGATAGATTTAGAAATTGATATACTTTTTTTGCTGTGTTTCGTATTTTATTTTCAATATTTTTAGACATCTTTGCTGGTGTAATTTCTTGAGATTTTCCAGAATATTTTGATTCAAAATCAAAAAAATCATTTTGACTAATTATTTCTGTTATTGGCAAAACAATAATTTCATTTTTAAACGAAAAAACACCTACGGAAACTTCTTTTCCTTCAAGAAAAGATTCCACAATAATTTCTTCGTCTTCTATAAATGCTTTTTGTATTGCATCAAATAAATCTTTTTCTTCATAAACTTTGCTTATACCTAAACTAGACCCAGATCTATTAGGTTTTACGAAACAAGGAAGTCCTATTTTATTTAGGATTTTTTTTGGGGAAAAAGTTTGATTTTTATTTAAGAAAAAAAAATCAGCTGTATTAATTCCAAAATATTTCAAAAAAGTTAAACAATATTTTTTATTAAAAGTAACATTAGCATGATGAAAGTCACATCCTGTATAAGGAATTCTTAAAAGATCAAAATAAGCTTGTAATATTCCGTCCTCTCCTGGAGTTCCATGTATAGCATTAAATATACAATCAAATTTAAGATGTTTCATTCCATAAACAGTGAAATCTTGTTTATTTATAAAATATTCTTTATTTCTTTTATCTTTCATGAACCATTTTTCTTTAAAAATAAATATTTGATAAGGATCAAATTCTTTCCTACATAAATTTTCGTAAACAATTTTTCCACTTTTTAGTGAAATGATGGATTCTTTTGAATACCCCCCCATAATAACAGCTATTTTTTTCATTATTTATCTTTAATTTTATTAGTTTTTTTTATGTAAAATATGTAAAATATTTTCATTTAAATAATTTGTTTTTTTTCATGAATTATTTAAAATATTTTGTGATATTCATCGTTAATTTTTTAATTGCCATGTTAATTTTATATAAAATTTCTCAAATTGCATTGCAATGGGTAGATGTTTATACAAAACATGGGTCTTATGTGACTGTTCCTGATTTGAAAGGATTTACTTTATCTCAATCTATATCTATTTTAAAAAAATTAGGTCTTAAATACGATATAGATACATCACATTATGATCCTAATTTTAAAATTAATCAAATTATTTCCTTTTCTCCAGAAGCTGGAGATTATGTAAAAGAAGGAAGACATGTATATATACAAGTTAATTCTAAATCCTCTCAATCTATTTTACCTAATATCATAAATAAAGATAAACGAATGGCTATCAAATTCCTTCATGACAATCATATATCTGTTAAAGAAATAAGATATATTAATAATATGGATAAAGATAGTGTTTTCAAAGTTTTATATAAAAATAAATTTATTAAACCTGGATATAGGTTCCCCACTCATCAAGATGGAATCATTTTAATTATTGGAAAAGGATACGAAAAAAACAATTTCACAGTTCCTAATGTTATTGGAATGTCATTACATTCAGCAACTTATACTTTAAAAAATAAATTATTTCATACTATTAATTTTTATTATGATCATACAATAAAAAATCCTGATCAAGATGCAAAAGTATATCGTCAAAAACCTGATCCTGGATCTATTTATGATAAAAATAAATCTGTTGAACTTTGGTTAACTTCAAAAGAAGTGTTAGATCATTTAATTCAAATTGAAGAAAAAGATTCTAATAAAGAAATCGAAGACATTCAAATTGAAAAAAAAAATTATAATAAACAAACGGAAGAAAAGGAAAAAATGAAATTAAATGAGAAAAATTAAAATTATCGCAAACGAAAATCAAAAAGAAATTCGTATTGATAAGTTTTTAAAAAAAAATGTAGAAAATATTAGCAGGAATCAAATTCAAAAACTTACTCTTTCAGGAAGCGTTATGGTGAATCAACGCATTGTAAAAAAAAATTATAAAATAAAACCTTTAGATTTTCTAGAAATAGAAATTTCTAATATTCCCCCTTTATTAGATTATTTAGAGTATAAAAATATAATTGCAGAAAAAATAAATCTGGATATTATACATGAAGATGATGATGTAATTATAATTAATAAACCGGCCGGAATGGTAGTTCATCCTGGATTTGGACATAATAAAGGAACATTAATTCATGGAATTAAGTATCATTTTCAAAAATCAAACTTTCATAAGTTTAATTTATATAGAAGTGGATTGGTTCATAGATTGGATAAAGATACATCAGGTTTATTAGTTTTAGCTAAAAATGAATATTCTAAAAAATATTTATTTCAACAATTTCAATCCAAAACAATTCAAAGAGAATATAGAGCTTTAATATGGGGAAATTTAATTGAAGAAAAAGGAATTATAACTGGTTTTATTGGAAGAGATCCTAAAAATAGAAAAAGAATGACACTTTTTAAAAAAAATGAATCTCATAAAGGAAAATATTCTGTAACATATTATAAGGTATTAGAACGGTTTAAATATTTAACATATGTTTCTTGTAATATAAAAACAGGAAAAACTCATCAAATAAGAGCTCATTTCAAGTATTTAGGTCATCCATTATTTCATGATTCTACTTATGGAGGAAATAAAATTTTTATGAAAAAAAAATGTTCAAATCAAAATATAAAATTTTTAAAAAACTGCCTAAAAATATTATCAAGACAAGCTTTACATGCCATATCTCTTTCTTTTATACATCCAAAAAATGAAAAATGTTATTTTTATTGTCCAATTCCTGAAGATTTTAAAATAGTTCTACAAAAATGTAGAAAAATATTATAATAAAGTACCATGTAAAAGAAGATAAGATATAGAAAAATATATAATTAATCCAACGACATCTACTAATGTAGCAACAAAAGGAGCAGAAGAAGTTGCAGGATCTCCTCTAAATTTTTTAATTATAAAAGGCAACATCGCCCCACTGAAAGTCCCCCATAATACTATTCCAATTAACGAAAAAAATACCGTGAATCCTACCAAAATCCAATGATAACCATAATTAAATAAATTGATTTTGTGCCAAGCTACTACACGTATAAAACCAGTCAGTCCTAAAATACTACCTAAGAAAAAACCACAAATAATTTCTCTTCGCATGACAATCCACCAATCTTTTATTTTCACTTCTCCTAAAGCCATTGCTTGTATGATTAAACTTGCAGCTTGAGAACCACTATTTCCACCACTAGAAACAACTAAAGGAATGAACAAAGCAAGAACTAAAGCTTTTTCGATAACACTTGAAAATATTTGCATCACTGTTGTGGTTAACATTTCTCCTATAAATAATAAAATAAGCCATCCCGCTCTTTTTTTAATAAGTTTGTATAAAGGAACGTTTAAATAAGATTGATTTAAAGCTTCCATTCTTCCTATTTCTTGAAAATCTTCTCTATAATTTTCATTTAAAACCCATAAAATATCATCTATTGTGACTATTCCTAATAAAAAATTCTGATCGTCTATAACGGGAAGCGAAATTCTATTACTCATGGAAAACATTTTGATTGCTTCTTTTTCTGTATCTGTAACATTTAAAGTTTCAGTATATTGACCGTTTGTTAAATCAGATACTTTTGTATTGGGATCTACTAATAAAAATTCTCGTATTTTTATATCATCTATTAATTTTCCTTCTTTATCTATTATATAAACAATTTCTATTACATCACTATCTTTTACATCTTTACGAATATAATTTAAAACTTCTTTTACAGTCCAGTTTTCTTGAACAGCAAGATAATATGGAATCATTAAACAACCTATACTATTTTTAGGATACCCTATAGATACTAAAGTTTTACATTTTTCTTCTGGATTCAAATATTTTATTAAATCTTTTAATATATTCTTGGGAAGATTTTCTAAAAAATAAACACGATCATTTATCGATAAATTATTTAATAATTCCATTTTTTTAATAGGAGGTAAACCTTTTATAATTTTTTTTTTTATAGAAAAATTTAATACTCTAAAAACAGAAATTGCTTTACATAATTTTAATAAACTAAAAATTTTTACAACATGATTCGAATTATGATAAATAATTTTTATTAATCTACTTACAGTTTGATTATTTAGAAATTTATCGTTATTTAAATGATCTTGATCCTCATTAAACATTTTTTATTTTTTTTTTGTAGAAATTTTTTATGAATATATAAATTCATTTCCACAGGAAAAATTTCTATATTGTTCTGCAGAAATGAATTAAAATTACGTAATAAAATAATTGTAATATTTATAGTGTTAAAAAAATAAAAATGGAATATAATTTTCGTGAAATAGAAAAACGTTGGCAAATATATTGGAAAAAAAATCATGTATTTCATACAAAAGAAAATAAAAAAAGAAAGTACTATATTTTAAATATGTTCCCTTATCCTTCTGGAACAGGTCTACATGTTGGACATTGTTTAGGTTATATTACATCAGATATTTATGCAAGATATAAACGAACAAAAGGGTATAATGTTTTAAACCCCATAGGGTTCGATTCTTTTGGGTTACCTGCAGAACAATATGCAATACAAACAGGAAAACATCCTTCCAATACTATTATTGAAAATTCACATAGATATAAAAAACAAATGAATAAAATAGGACTTTCTTTTGATTGGAATAGAAAATTATATACGAGTCATTCTGATTATTATCGTTGGACTCAATGGATGTTTATTCAGATTTTTCATTCTTGGTACGATAAAAACACTGAAAAAGCTAAACCTATAAATCTGTTGATTAAGGAATTTAATAAAAATGGAAATAATTTCATTAACGCAAGTTGTACATCGAATTATAAATTCGATTCAAAAACATGGAACTTATTAAGTTTACATGAAAAAGAATCTATTCTGTTAGATTATAGATTGGCTTTTTTAGCTAAAAATACAGTGAATTGGTGCCCTGATTTAGGAACAGTATTAGCTAATGATGAAATCAAAAATGGAAAAAGTGAAAGAGGAGGATTCCCCGTTTACAAAAAAAAAATGTTACAATGGCATATAAGAATTAGTGCATATGCAGAAAGACTCATGAAAGGATTAAATCTTATTGAAACTTCTCCGTCTTTAAAAAAATTACAATCTAATTGGATAGGAAAATCAATAGGAACTTCTATTTTTTTTAAAATTATTTATCCTATTGGTAAAATTAATCATATTGAATTATTTACTTATCATCCAGAAATGATTTTTGGAATGACTTTTATTATATTATCAACAGATCATCCACTTTCAGATAAAATAAGTTATCATTCTTCACATTATCAAAATGTTTTAACATATACTTCTCAAGTGTTTTCCATAGAAGAAAATACGAAAAATATTTCTGGAATTTTTACAGGAAACTATGTATTCCATCCTTTTATTAGAAATAAGAGAATTCCTATTTATGTCAGTAATTTTTTTTCTATAAATAATCATATACAATCTTTTATAGGAATACCTGGATATGAAGAAAAAAGTAAAAAATTTGCTCAAAAATTTGGAATAGAAATCATAAAAATTTTTGATTTTAATCAAAAATGTATTAATTCTAATTTTTTAAATGGATTAAATCGTCAACAAGCAAAAGAAAAAATAATCAAAATTTTAATAAAAAATAAAATAGGAGGTATGAAAATCAATTATAAGATTCGTGATGCTATTTTTTCCAGACAAAGATATTGGGGAGAACCAATTCCTATTTATTTTAAAAATAAAATTCCTAAAACAATTCCCGTCGATAAATTACCTCTGTTTCTTCCAAAAATAGAAAACTATCATCCTATCAATGGAAAATCTCCATTAATTAGAGCTAAAAATTGGGCTTGGGATGAAAAAAATATGAAAATTGTTTCTAATACTATTATTGATAATAAATATATATTTCCAATTGAAACTAATACAATGCCTAGTTGGGCAGGATCAAGTTGGTATTTTCTTAGATATATGGATGTACATAATCATCAATTTTTTCTTGATAAGAAGAAAGAAAATTATTGGAAAAACGTGGATTTATATATTGGTGGATCTGAACACAGTACTGGTCATTTAATTTATGCTAGATTTTGGAATAAATTTTTATTGGATAGGGGATGGATCACTTCTGAAGAACCTTTTAAAAAAATATTGAATCAAGGAATGATATTGAGTTATTCTGCTACTATACTTAAAGTAATAGGAGAAAATACTTTTATATCTTATGGATTAAAAAATAAAAAACACGCATATTCTTCCTTTCAAGAAATATATGTAGATCTTTCTTTAATTAAAAAGAACAATGAACTAGATATTAATAGATTTAAAAAATTAAGACCAGAATTTTATTCATCTATTTTTATTTTAGAAAGAGGAATTTTTTTATGTAAAAAAAAATTGGAAAAAATGTCAAAATCTAAATACAATGTAATAAATCCTGATGATATATATGAAAAATATGGATCAGATGTACTTCGTATTTATGAGATGTTTTTAGGCCCTATTAATCAATCTAAACCTTGGGACGAAAAAAAAATAAATGGGATAAAAAATTTTATAAATAAATTTTGGGGTTTATTTCATAAAAATGAAATTTTTCAAATAACGGAAATCCATCCTACATTACAAGAATTTCAAATTTTACATAGTACTATAAAAAAAATTCAAAATAAAATGGAATCTTTTTCTTGGAATACTTCTATTAGTTTATTAATGATTATCACTAATCAATTGATTACGTTAAAATGCAATAAAAGAAAAATACTAGAACCTCTTGTTCAATTGATAGCTCCATTTGCTCCTCATATATCCGAAGAATTATGGTATAAATTGGGTAAAAGAAAATCTATTATATATTATGATTTTCCAGTTTTTAATTCAAAATATGTCATGATAAAGGAAATAACGTATCCTATTTTGTTTAATGGAAAATTAAAATTTTTAGAAAAGTTTGATAATCGAACTTCAATTGAAGAAATAAAGAATAAAATTTTGAGTCATCCTAAAACAAAATTTTTTTTGAAAAAAAAGATTTTGAAAAAATTAATTTTAATTCCTAAAAAAGTAATAAATATTTTATTTCAATAATTTTTTTGACATGATTTTAAATATTTTAAAAACGTATTACAATTGAATTTAAATTTCTACATAAAACGTAGATTTGTATTCGATTATGCTAATGTAGCATTTGTATTTTTTTTCATTCTATAGAAATGTGTAAAAACTTTTTTTTATGTCAAAAAACCAAAATAAAACTAGTGCATATAGTTTTTTTAATTGTATAGAAAAAAATTTTGATAAAGCTGCACGATTTATTTCTATTGAACAAGGTCTTTTAGATCAAATTAAAGCTTGTAACGCTGTATATCGAATGCATTTTCCTGTAAAAATAGGAAAAGAAATTAAAGTGATTGAAGCATATAGAGTTCAACATTCTCATCACAAACTTCCTTGTAAAGGAGGAATTCGATATAGTATGAAAGTAAATCAAGATGAAGTTATGACTTTAGCTGCTTTAATGACCTATAAATGCGCTATAGTTGATGTTCCTTTTGGAGGAGCTAAAGGTGGAATAAAAATTGATCCACAAACTGTATCAATAGAAAACATAGAAAAGATAACACGTCGTTATACCTCAGAATTAATTAAAAAAAATTTTATTGGTCCAGGAATAGATGTCCCCGCACCTGATTATGGTACTGGGGAAAGAGAAATGAGTTGGATTTTTGATACTTTTCTATCTCTTCGTTCTGGAGATGTAGATGCATTAGCTTGTGTTACAGGAAAACCGGTATCTCAAGGAGGAGTAAGAGGAAGAAAAGAAGCAACAGGGTTAGGTGTTTTTTATGGAATAAGAGAATTGTGTCTTGTTAAAGAAGATATGGATTATGTCGGTTTAGATGTAGGATTAGTTGGAAAAAAAATTATCATACAAGGATTAGGAAATGTTGGGTATCATGCTGCTACTTTTTTTCATGAAGCAGGAGCGATTATAATAGCTTTAGCAGAAAGAGAAGGCGCTATTTATAACGAAAAAGGATTAAATGTTTCCAAAGTTTTTTTACATTTAAAAAATACTGGATCTATATTAAATTTTCCAGAAGCAAAAAATATGGAGAATACGGAAAAGGCTTTAGAATTGGAATGTGATATTTTAATTCCTGCTGCGTTAGAAAATGTGATCCATAAAAATAATGCCAATCGGATTAAGGCTAAAATTATTGGAGAAGCAGCCAATGGACCTATCACGCCTGAAGCGGATGAAATATTGGAAAAAAAAGGAGTGATTATTGTTCCGGATATTTACTTGAATGCAGGAGGAGTAACTGTTTCTTATTTTGAATGGATAAAAAACTTAAGTCATGTCCGTTACGGACGTATGGAAAAGAAATTTAGCGAAAACATGAACGCAGAATTACTACAAGTTATAGAGACGATTTGCAAAAAAAAAATTTCAGTAGAAGAAAAAAAAATTATTTCAAGAGGACCAAGAGAAATTGATTTAGTCCGTAGTGGTTTAGAAGATACAATGATCAATGGATTTCATAAAATTCGAGATCTAAAAAAATCATCAAAAATAGAAAATATGCGTACGGCAGCATTTGTACTTGCTATAAATAAAATTATAGATTCTTATGAAAAACTAGGAATTTTTCCATAATACCTTTTAATATCCTTTATTATGAAATAAACGATAAAATATATTTTTCATGAAGTACAAAAGATCATTATTGAAATTAAGTGGAGAATCTCTTATGGGAGAGAACGAATTTGGACTTCATTCTACTCGTCTTCAACAATATGCAGAAGAAGTCAAAAAAGTAGTAGATATGGGAGCTCAAGTAGCAATAGTTATTGGGGGTGGAAATATATTTAGAGGGTTTTCTAGAATAAAGGAAAAAACCATAAATCGTATAGAAGGAGATTATATGGGAATGTTGGCTACCGTTATTAACGGCATAGCTTTTCAATCATATTTAGAAAATGTAGGAGTATGTACCTATATTCAAACAGCTATTAGAATGGATGAAATCGCAGAACCTTTTGGTATAGATAAAGCAATATACCATCTTGAAAAAGGAAGAGTAGTAATATTTGTAGCGGGATTAGGAAACCCTTATTTTACTACAGATACAGCCGCTGTTTTACGTGCTATAGAAATAAGAGCTGATGTATTATTGAAAGGAACCAGAGTGGATGGAATTTATACAACAGATCCAGAAAAAGATAAATATGCTAAAAAACTTAAAAATATATCTTTCGATACAGCATATAAAATGGGAATTAAAGTTATGGATCAAACGGCTTTCATTTTAGGAAATGAAAATAATTTACCGATTATTATTTTTGATATTAACAGGAAAGGAAATTTTAAAAAAGTAATTTCCGGAGAAGAAATAGGGACTATGGTTTCCAAAAAAAAATAAAATTATGGATGAATTAAACAACATTTTTTTCTCTTGTCAAGAAAATATGGATAAAATTTTTAATCAGTTTAAAAAAGAAATTCATCGTGTTCGATTAGGAAGTCAATCTATATCTTCTTTTTTAGGTAAAATAAAAATAAAATGTTATGGAACTTTTTTTCCCCTTATAGAAGTGGCTAATATTTCTATTATCGATAATATGAATATTTCTATTCATCCTTGGGATCGTTCTATTGTTTCAAATATAGATAAAGCCATTATTAATGCAAATTTAGGTTTTATGCCAACTAATAAAGGAGACTCTATCGATATACATTTACCTACAATAACAGAAGAAAGTAGAAAAAATTTGATCAAAAAAATCAAATCAAAAACAGAACATGCAAAAATTCTTGTGAGAGAAATTCGGAAAAAAAATAACCAAAATATCAAAAAATTAAAAATATCAGAAGATTTTTATAAAATGGGAGAAAGTCGTATACAAAAAATAACGAATCAATACATACAAAAAATAGAAAATTTCTTTCTTCACAAAGAAGAAGAAATATTGAGAATATAAAATGATAAAAAAATATTCAATTAAAGAATTATTAAATAAAGGAAAATCTTTTATAAATCAAAAAGTATTAGTTGAAGGATGGATCCGTTCTTTTCGTTATTCTATTTTTATTACTTTAAATGATGGATCTACAATTCAAAATCTACAAATTATTTTATCCAAAAAATTAGATAAAATAATTATGAAAAAAATAACGATAGGAAGTTCAATTAAAGTTATAGGAATAGTCAAAGAAAGTATTGGAATTAAACAATATATAGAACTCCAATCTTTGGATATAACTATATATGAATCAGTCGATCCAAAAATTCTTCAAAAATCTATTTTGCAACCTAAAAAACATAGCTTGGAAAAGCTTCGTGAACAAGCTCATTTACGTTTTCGTACAAATATTTTCAGTTGCATTATGCGAATTCGTCATCATATTGCTTTTTGTATACATAAGTATTTTCATGAGCATGGTTTTTTTTATCTTCATACTCCAATTATTACTACTTTAAATTGTGAAGGAACTGGAAAAATGTTTCAGATAACCACTATGGATTTAAAAAATTTAAAAAATAAATCAATAGATTATACAAAAGATTTTTTTAAATGTAAAACTTATCTTAGTGTCTCTGGACAATTAGAAGCGGAGACTGCTTCTTTAGGATTAGGAAAAGTGTATACTTTTGGTCCTGTATTTAGGGCTGAAAATTCAAATACTTCGCGACATTTATCGGAATTTTGGATGATTGAACCCGAAATGGCTTTTTATCATCTAGAAGAAAATATAAATCTGGCTGAAAATTTTCTTAAGTTTATTATTAGATATATTATTGATAATAGTATGGAAGATTTGATTTTTTTAAATCAATGTTTGGAAAAATGGGCCATTAAGAAAAAAAATTACCTTTTAAAAAAATTAGAACTTGTTCTAAAATTTTCATTCAAAAAGATTAGCTATACAGAAGCTATAAAAATCCTTGATCAAGAAGAAAAGAAAAAAAATATAAAATTTTTACATCCAATTATTTGGGGGATGGATTTACAATCAGAGCATGAACAATATTTGGTTGATAAGTATTTTAAAATTCCTGTAATTATATTTGATTATCCTTGTGGAATAAAAGCTTTTTATATGCGTATAAATAATGACGGAAAAACTGTTAGAGCTATGGATGTTTTATTTCCTGAAATAGGAGAAATTATTGGAGGATCTCAAAGAGAAGAACGCTATGATATATTATTGCAACGGATGAAAGATACAAACACTGATAAAAATAAACTTTGGTGGTACTTAGATACACGTCGTTTTGGTTCTGTTCCTCATAGTGGATTTGGTTTAGGTTTTGATCGTCTAGTTCAATTTATAACAGGAATGAATAATATTCGTGATGTTATACCATTCCCAAGAACTCCAAATAATGCAGAATTTTAAAACATGTTAAAACAACAATTATTACAAAAAGGACAACATAAACTCTCTCCACAACAAATTAGATTAATGAAATTAGTTCAATTGTCTACTTTAGATTTTGAACAGAGAGTTCAACAAGAATTAGAAGAAAATCCAGCTTTAGAAGAAGAAAATTGTTTGGATTTAGAAGAAGACTCTGATATAGAAAACCAGACAGATCTTATAGAAGATCAAAATCAATCTATAGACATGTCTGAAATTGATGAATATTTAAGTGATGACGAAATGGAAGATTTCCAAATCAATTATCAAAATCACTATATAAAAAAATATATTCCAATTATTTATGGAATTTCTTTTCAAGAATATTTAAAAAATCAATTACATACATTTCGTTTAAATGAAAAAGATTTATTAATTGCTGATTTTATATTAGGAAATATAGATGATGATGGTTATATTAGAAGAAAAATTACATCTATCGCAGATGATATTTTTTTAAGGTTTGGAATATCTGTTTCTATAGAAAAAATAGAAAAATTGATCGTAAATTATATACAAAAATTAGAACCTATAGGTATAGGATCTAGAGATTTACGAGAATGTTTATTAATTCAATTAGATAAAAAAAATTTTTCTCAAGAAGTTTCTTTTTCAAAAAAAATTATACGAGATCATTTTGAATCTTTTGTAAAAAAACATTATCACAAACTACAAAAAAAATTGGGTATTACAAAAAAAGATCTAAAAAAAGTTATTGATCAAATCAAAAAATTAAATCCTAAACCAGGAAAAATTTATTCTGATAATACTAAAAATATGGATCATATTATTCCAGATTTTAATATTTATGTATCAGACGATAAATTGGAACTTTCTTTAAATCAAAGAAATATTCCGGAATTAAAAGTATCATCTTTATATTTAGATATGTTAAAATCTTATAAGTCAGAAAAAAATGTTAAAAAAAATGAAAAAACCATTGTGTTTTTAAAACAAAAAATAGATTCAGCAAAATGGTTTGTAGACGCAATCAAACAACGTCAGAATACATTGATGTTAACTATGAATGCTATCATGAATTATCAAAAAGAATATTTCCTAACTGGAGATCCAATCAAAATAAAACCTATGATTTTGAAAAACATTTCCCAAAAAATTGGAGTAGGTATTTCCACTGTTTCACGTGTAGCTAATAGTAAATATGTTAATACGCCATATGGTACTTTTTTAATTAAAAGTTTTTTTTCTGAAAAAATGATAAATCGAGAAGGAAAAGAAATTTCCTCTATTGAAATTAAAAAACTTTTAGGAGAATCAATAGATAAAGAAAACAAAAAAAAACCTCTTACTGATGAAAAATTATCCAAAATGCTTAGAAAAAAAGGTTATTTAATAGCTAGAAGAACCATTGCTAAATATAGAGATCAAATGCATATACCTGTTTCAAGAATGCGAAAAAATTTATAATTTTTTATTAATTACAGTTTTCCAATTAGAAAATTCCTTTATAGATAAAATAGACAACTCTCTTCCATATCCCGATTTTTTTACTCCACCAAAAGGAAAACGTGGATCTGATTTTACAACTTCATTAATAAAAACCATACCTGTATCTATTTTTTTTAATATTTTTTCTGCTTTTTCTAAATCTTTTGTCCAAATAGAAGCTCCAAGTCCGTATGGAGTATGATTCACAATATCAGGAATTATTTCTTCTTTTTCAAAAGAAGAAATAATTCCTATTGGACCAAATATTTCTTCTTTATTCACTATACAATTATCATTTTCTATTTTTAATAAAGAAGGAGAAAAAAAATTACCATCTCTAGTAATTTTTAAACATATTTTTCCTCCATTTATAATTATATTTTTATATTGTTGATGCAATTTATCAGACAAATCACAACGGGATATATAGCCGATTTTTGTTGATTCATCATATAAATCCCCTCTATGATATGTTTTCATTTCTTGTATCACAGCATCGATAAAATCGTCTATTATAATTTGATCTACAATAAATCTTTTTGCTGAAATACATGTTTGTCCTGTATTATTTAATCTAGATTCTGTAGCTAATCTTGCTACTTTTTTTACATTATCTACATCTTTTAGAACGACAAAAGCATCATTTCCTCCTAATTCTAAAACAGATTTTTTGATATATTTTCCTGATAATGATCCTATAATACTACCTGTCAAAGTACTTCCTGTAAAAGTGATTCCTTGTATAGCCGAATGAGCGATAACAGATTCTATTTGATGTATGTCTATAAATAAAATCTGAAAAATTCCTTTAGGAAAACCGGATTCTAAAAATATTTTTTCTAAAAGAAGGGAAGATCCTGCTGTATTAAGAGCTGGCTTAATAAGAATTACATTTCCTAACAATAAATTAGGAATAGTAGATCTAATCGTTTGCCATATAGGATAATTCCAAGGCATAATTCCTAATATGGCACCTATAGATTCGAATTTTACATAAGAAACTTGATATTCTGTATCAATTTCTTTCAAAAAGATCGATTCTTTTAATTCACTATAATACTTACATAAAGTAATGCTTTTCTTAACTTCTGCATAAGATTGAGTTATTGGTTTCCCCATTTCCTGAGTGATAGAATAAGCAATTATATCTATCGCTTTATGCATACAAAAACAAAGTTTCATTAAACATTGAATCTTATAGTTGAAAGAACAATTTTTCCATTTTTGATATGCATTTTGAGCCTCAGATAATTTAATCTGTATATTTTTATTGGATAAAAAATAGTAAGTTTTTAATATATTATTCTCTACAGGATTAATAGTTTGAAACATATTATTTTTTTAAATTTGACTATTTAATCTGATAGAAATTTTTGCATTGAAAGCTATCGCATAAAATTTTATTTTTTTCAAAAATAAAAGTATCCCATTAGCTCTAGTAGGAGATAAAAAGGTTTGAAATCCTATTTCATAAATAAAATTAGCATTAGAATAAATAATATCAAAAGGAAATAGCCCTGAATATACTTGAATCATAAGCGCGGCCATCCCTCTAGGTAACAAAGCATCACTATCCGCATCAAAAAAAATACGTGATTTATTGAATTTTGCCTCTAACCAAACCTTGGATTGACATCCATGAATTAATTTATCTTCAGATCTAAATATAGGTGATTTTTTAGATAACCGTTTTCCTAAATCAATTAAATATTCATATTTTTCTTCCCAATTTTTAAGAACTTGAAATTCCTTTTTTATTATTTCTTCTCTTTTATGCAAAGTCATTTATAAATTTTTATGCAAAAATATACACTTTTCTTTTTTTTTTTTTTTAAGTTTAAGAAAGATTGATAAATTTATTTCTAGCTATTTTTGCTGCTTTTGTCATATTATGAAGCGATTGTAATACTTCTTTCCATTTTCTAGTTTTTAATCCACAATCTGGATTAATCCAAATATTTTTTATAGGTAATCTTTTTGAAGCTTTTTCTATTAAGTCAAATATTTCTTCTACAGTAGGTATTCTTGGAGAATGAATATCATATACTCCTGGACCTATTTCATTAGGATAAGAAAAAATTGAAAAAGCTTTTAACAATTCCATTTTAGATCTAGAAGTCTCTATAGTGATAACGTCTGCGTCCATATTTGCTATATGCTCAAATATATCGTTAAATTCACTATAACACATATGTGTATGTATTTGAGTTTCATCTTTTACTCCACTTGAGGATAGACGAAAAGCCTTAATAGCCCAATCAAAATAAGATTTAAAATCTTTTTTTTTCAAAGGTAATCCTTCTCTGATAGCAGGTTCATCAATCTGAATAATTTGAATTCCATTTTTTTCTAATGATAAAACTTCTTCCCGAATTGCCCAAGCTATTTGATAAGCAGTATGAGAAATAGGTTGATCATCTCTCACAAAAGACCATTGTAAAATAGTAACAGGACCAGTTAGCATCCCTTTCATTAATTTTTTAGTTTTAGACTGAGCAAAACATATCCATTTAACAGTCATATCTTCAATACGAGTAACATCTCCATAAATAATAGGAGGTTTAACACATCGACTACCATAACTTTGAACCCATCCATTTTCAGTAGAAAGTATTCCTTTTAATTTATTGGAAAAATATTCAACCATATCAGTTCTTTCAAATTCTCCATGAACCAATACATCTAAATCTATTTCTTCTTGTTTTTGAATAACATCTATAATAAAATTTTTAATTTTTTCATCATATTTATCTCTACTCAATTCGTTGTTTCGAAATCTTTTTCGAAGATTACGTATTTCTTTTGTTTGAGGAAAAGATCCTATAGTAGTTGTAGGAAATAAAGGAAGATTAAATTTTTTTTTCTGTTTTTCTTGTCTAATATAAAAAGGATTATCTCTTTTTATGTCTTGGTCTTTTATTTGATTTGCTCTTTCTCTTATTTTTTGATCATAAAAAATATAAGAAGATTTTTCTAATAAATCAATATTGTTAAGTAATACACTTTTATCTCCTTTTACAATTTTTTCTAAATCATTTAATTCATAAATTTTTTGCCTAGCAAAAGACATTCTATTTTTGATATTTATCGGAATCGAATTCTCGTATTCAATATCTATAGGAACATGTAAAAGAGAACAATTAGGAGCAATCATAATTCTATTTTCTCCTATCATTTCAATCGATTTTTCTATCTTATTAATAGAATAAGCATAATTATTTTTCCATATATTTCTTCCATCAATAAGCCCTAAAGATAAAATCATTTTTGACTTTTTTGAAAAGAAAGAAAGTATTTTTTCCAACTGATTTGAATCTTCTACTAAATCTATATGTAAAGCTTGAACAGATATTTCTTGCAAAAGAGATATATTTTCTGATATTCCATCAAAATAAGAAGTTAACATAATATTAATTCCAGAACAAAATTTAGATATTTCTCCATAAGCATATTTAAAAACTTTTTTATCTTTTTCAGACATATCTAAAACTAAAATAGGTTCATCCAACTGAATCCAGTTGACTCCTTCATCTTTTAATTTTTTAATAATTTTTATATAAATAGGAATAATATTTTCTACTAAATCCATTCTATGAAAGGATTTTTCTTTTTCTTTTCCTAAAAATAAATAAGAAATAGGTCCAATTAATACAGGTTTAATTTTTTGTATAGATTTCAGTACTTTTTTAGATTCCTCTAATTCATCAAATATTTTATTAGAAAAAATAGAAAATTTATGATTTTTACTAAATTCTGGAACAATATAGTGATAATTGGTATTAAACCATTTTGTCATTTCCATGGCTTTAATATCCCATTCATTTTTTTGAAAACCTCTAGCCATAGAAAAATATAAATCAATATTATTATGAATAACTGGAATAGAAAGATAAGATTCTGGTATTACTCCTAATAATAAGGACATATCCAAAACATGATCATAAAAACTGAAATCATTGCATGGAATTAAATCTAATCCTGCTTTTTCTTGTATTTTCCAATTTTCTTTTCTTATATTTTTCCCTACTTGAAATAAAGTATGAGAATTAATTTTATTTGACCAATAAGCTTCACAAGCTTTTTTTAACTCTCTTCGTACCCCTATACGGGGATAACCCAAATTGTGTTTCAGCATAAAATAACTTTTATTAAAATTCAAATTTTATTTCCACTCACATTTAAATTAACTAAATATCCAACAACTGATATAAATATTCTAAAATTTTTTTGTCTAAAACAGAAAAGTTTATATTCCTTCTCTTCATCATAATTTCAGACGTTTCACAAATTTTATTAAAAGGAATTCTTTTTTTACTTTGAATCCCTCCGAAAGAAAAAGAAGGAATATACCTAGAAGGAAATCCGTATCCAAAAATGCTACCTCCTACACCTACAATCGTAGCTGTATTAAATTGAGTATTAATTGCTGATTTAGAATGATCACCCATTATGACTCCAATAAATCGTAAATCGATAGGAATAAAATCTTTTTTTTCATAATTCCAAACTGTCACTTTTCGATAATCATTTCTCAAATTAGAAATATTGGTTCCAGCTCCTAAATTACACCACTCTCCCAAGATAGAATTTCCTAAAAATCCATCATGAACTTTATTAGAATAGGAAAAAATAACAGAATTAAAAATTTCTCCTCCTACTTTACAAAAAGTTGAAATAGTTGTTCCTCCATATATTTTTGATCCAACATTCAACGTCGTGTTTTTTCCAATATATACTGGACCTCTGATTACAGATCCTTCCATAATTTGGACTCCTTTTTCAATATATATAGGCCCATATTGAGCATTTAATACAACATTATTCGTTTGTATATCCTCCTCCAAAAAAATTCTATCCCGACCAATAATATAATTTTTACCCAACAAAGAAAAAGATTTTTTTCCTTTTGTGAAAAACAAAAAATCTTTTTTTAGTACACTTTCATTATTTATAAATATATCCCATGGATATTGAATATGAATAACTTTTTTTATATGATATGTTTTTTTATACTTTTTTAAAGACAAAACATCTTCTTTTCCTAAAAGGAAATTTTTTTTTATAGCAATTATTTTTTCTTCAAAAAAAACAGTTTCATTTTCTTTTAAAGAAAAAAGAATTTGAATTAATTCTTCATTAGGGAGATATGAAGAATTAATTAACAATATATTCTTAAAATAGAAAGATTTTTTTTTTGAATATTTCTTGGAAAGAAATGGTTGTGTAATAACATGATCTACACTTTTTCCCAAATATTTTTCCCATCTCTCTTTTATTGTAAATAAACCCAATCGAATTTCCGATACAGGTCTAGTCAATGTAATGGGAAATAACTTTTTCCATTCTATTCCATCATATAGTATGAAATTCATAATTCACTATAATTTCTTATATTTTTCATATTTTTTCTTAAATTTTTCAGCTGGACCTGTTTTTCCCAAAAATTTTTTTTCTCCTGTAAAAAACGGATGCGAATAACTAGATATTTCCATTTTATATAATGGATAATCTATTCCATCTAAATGGATAGAATCTTTTGTTGTTACTGTAGATTTACAAATAATTATTTTCTCATTATTAATATCTTTAAAAACAACAGGTCTATAATTTTCTGGATGTATTTTTTTTTTCATATTTATTGTTTTTGTTTTGGAAAACGGTAAATCATTCCATTTATATTCATTCCAGCGCCTAAAGAAACCATAAGAATTCTATCTCCAGGTTCAATTTTATGAGGAGGCATTTTTCCTTTAAGAATTAAATCTAATAAAGTAGGAACTGTAGCAACAGAAGAGTTTCCAAATTTCTGGATTGTCATAGGCATAATTTTTGACAAAAAATCTTTATTTAAAGATGTATAATTGTATAATTTCAATAATCTTTTTAAAATTGCATAATCCATTTTAGCATTAGCTTGATGAATTAAAATTTTTTTTATCTCCTTGATATGTAAATTTGTATGATCTAGTATGTTTTTTATCATATTTGGAACTTCTGTTAATGCATATTCATAGATTCTTCTTCCATTCATTCTGATATTAACTAAAGATTTTTTATAATTGGGATTTAAAGAAGGTCCATTCATTAAATAATATAATTCTTCATCATTATTACATTGAGTATCATAATGAATGATTCCATAGTTTTTTTCTTCTGAATATTCTATAGCAGAGAGAACAGCAGCTCCTGCCCCATCAGAAAAAATCATTGCATTTCTATCATGTGGATCTATAACTTTAGATAAAGTTTCAGAACTTGTAATCAATATATTTTTAGCATATTTAGATCGTAAAAGCTGATCTGCAAGAATCATTCCTTCTATCCATCCTGTGCAACCAAAAATCATATCATATGGCCTACATTTTTTATTTTTTATTTTAAGTTTGTTTTTTACTCTAGCAGCTATAGAAGGCACCAAATCAGACTGACAAGAAATAGGATGAACATCTCCATAATTATGAGCTGATATAATATAATCTATTTTTTCTTTATAAAGTTTAGAACTTTTTAAAGCTATTTTTGCTGCAATAGCAGCAATGTCTGAATTTAATAATCCTTTATTTATGTATCTTCTTTCCTCTATTTCTGTTATTTTTTGAAATTTATTAATAATTTCTTCATTGGATTTTTTAATTTTTAATCCTTTTTTATCGTAAAATTTATGTTTCATAAAATGATCTCTTTTTATCACATTATTGGGTAAATAATGTCCTGTTCCTGTAATAATGGATCTAATCATTTCTATACTAATCATTTTAAAATTTAGAAAATAAATTTTTTTTAATTTAAAGGTAAATTCCCAAATATTATGAACAAATATTATCCTTCTTCAAAAGAAAAAAAACTAAAAGATATGTTTAATCATATTGCTAATAAGTACGATTTAATCAATCATATATTGTCTTTTGGGTTCGATTTTCTATGGAGAAAAAAAATAGTTCATTTATTATACAATTTTAGTAAAAAAAAAATTCTAAAATACTAGATTTAGCCACGGGAACTGGAGATTTAGCTATATTATTAGCTAATAGATTCCAACATGCTAATATTACAGGATTAGATCCATCTGATAAAATGCTGAAAATAGCGAAGAAAAAAATCAAAAACAATTTTTTTGAAAAAAGAATTCACATTATTCAAGGATATTCACAAAATATTCCATTTAAAAATGAAACTTTTGATATAGTTACCATTGCTTTCGGAATACGAAATTTTCAATATCTTCATCATTCTATTCGAGAAATATATAGAATTTTAAACCCTTCAGGAATTTTAGCAATTCTAGAATTTTCTAACCCTTCTAATTATTGGATAAAAAATATTTATCATTTATATTTTCACTTGATAAAAAAAATTGGGAATTTTATTTCCCATAATCGTTATGCTTACAATTATTTACAAGAATCCATATTTTCTTTTCCTTATTACAATAATAACATGAATAAACTTTTAAAAAATCATAAATTTAACCCAATTTATATACAAGAATTAACTTTTGGAATTGTTTCTATTTACATAGCCAAAAAAAATGAAAAAAATTTATTTTAATAAACTTTAATATTTTTTCATAATGATAAAGTATTTATCTGAATATTTTACATCTTTTTTTCTTAAAAAAAGAATGAAAAACATAGAATTTTTTATGCGTTATCCAGTAGAAATACAAAGTAAACTCATTCATCAATTGATTTTATATGCAAAAAACACAGAATTTGGAAAAAAATATGGATTTTGTGATATCAAAAAATATCAACAATTCTCTGAAAGAATTCCAATATTTAGATATTCTGATTTACAATCTTTTATATATAGAATTCGTAAAGGAGAAAAAAATATATTATGGCCAGGACAAGTAAAATGGTTTGCCAGATCTTCTGGAACAACAAATACAAGAAGTAAATACATACCCATCACAAAATTATCTATGAATACATGTCATTATAAAGCAGGAAAAGATATGTTATCCATATACATTCATAATCATCCTGAAACAAAAATTTTTTTAGGAAAAGCTGTTCGTTTAGGAGGAAGTTACAAATTACATAAAAAATATAACACATTTTATGGTGATTTATCTTCTATTTTAATTAAAAATATGCCTTTCTGGGTTGAAAATATTTGTGTTCCTGGAAAAAAAATAGCTTTAATGAGTGAATGGGAAAAAAAATTAGAAAACATAGTCAAAGAAACAGGACATCAAGATGTTAGGATTTTATTAGGGGTTTGTTCTTGGCTATTGATTTTTTTAAAAAAACTATTACAAGAATTTAATAAAAAAAAAATTGATGAAATATGGCCTAATATTGAGGTAATATTTCATGGAGGAGTAAGTTTGATCCCTTATATTTATCAATATAATAAATTATTTGAAAAATCTATCAATTATTACGATATATATAGTGCTTCAGAAGGTTTTTTCGCTATACAAGATCAAAAAAAGGATAAAGACCTCTTATTATTATTAAATCATGGTATATTTTACGAATTCATTCCAACAGAAGAAATAAATAACACAAATCCTAAAATATTTCCTATTGAAAAGGTAGAATTAAATAGAAATTACGCTCTTGTTATTTCTACTAATGCAGGATTATGGAGATACATAGTTGGAGATACTGTTAGATTTACTAGTTTATCTCCATACCGAATTTTGATTTCAGGAAGAACAACACATTATATTAATTCTTTTGGTGAAGAATTAATTGTTGAAAATGCAGAAAAAGCTTTAAATCAAGCTTGTATGAAAACAAATTCTATTATTCATGAATACACAGCAGGTCCAGTATATATGAATCAAAATAATTCTGGAGCTCATGAATGGATTATAGAATTTAAAAAGAAACCTCATGATTTAGGTATTTTTAAAAAAATTTTGGATAATGAATTAAAATATTTGAATTCAGATTACGAAATTAAACGATACAAAAATATTGTTTTAGGGCCTCCTATTATATATGTAGCTAGAAATGGTTTATTCTATGACTGGCTAAAAAAACATAAAAAATTAGGAGGTCAACACAAAATTCCTCGTTTATCCAATGATAGGAGATATATCGATTCTATTCTTAAAATGGAAAAAGAATAGAAATTAGTTTCAAAAAAATATTTTTATCTTTATAGTTTTATTTTATTATGACAGTAGAAAAAAAAAAAGAAATATTTAAAAGTTATGGAACATCTGTTTATGATACAGGTTCCTCTCAAGTTCAAGTAGCTTTGTTTACTTATCGGATCAATCATTTAAACCATCATCTAAAAAATAATAAAAAGGATTTTAATACAGAAAGAGCTTTAGTAAAAATGGTGGGTAAAAGAAAAAAATTGCTAAAATATATAGAAAAACATGATATTAATAATTACAAAAATATAATTAAACATTTAGGATTAAGAAAATAAAATCAATAAAATATTTCTTATATCAGTTATATTTTATGAAAAAAAAAAATATGCCAGATCTAATAAAAGAAACCATATCTATGGAAGATGGCCCCTCTATCATTATAGAAACAGGAAGATTAGCAAAACAAGCAGATGGAGCAGTTATTGTTCGCGCAAAAAATACAATGCTTTTATCAACTGTGGTCATTTCTAATGAAATAAAAAATGAAACCAATTTTTTACCTCTAACTGTAGATTATAGAGAAAAATATTCTGCTGGAGGTAAAATTCCCGGAGGTTTTATCAAAAGAGAAGGAAGACCTTCTGATGAAGAAATTTTAACAATGAGATTAGTGGATCGTGTTTTAAGACCAACATTTCCAGATTCTTTTAAAAAAGAAATACAAATTATGATTTCATTGCTTTCATATGATAAAACTGTTTTACCAGACGGTTTAGCTGGTTTAGCTGCATCAGCTGCTTTATCAGTGGCAGGTGTTCCTTTTAATGGCCCTATATCAGAAATTCGTATTATACGTTTAAATGGAAAATTTATTATTAATCCAGGGCTAGATCAGTTAAAAGAAGCAGATATAGATTTAATAGTAGGAGGATCCAATCATTCTGTTATTATGATAGAAGGGGAAATGAAGGAAATCAAAGAAAGTGAATTTTTGGAAACTGTAATAAAAGCCCATAAAGCTATAAAACCACAAATAGAAGCTCAAATCCGTTTAATTAATAAATTATCAAGAACCCGTGTTTTTTTTGATGATCAAAAATCAATAGATTCTGATCCAGAAAATGAAATGTTAAAAAAAGAACTTTTTTTATTTTCATATGAAAAAATTAAAAAAATTTATCAAAATTATATAAACAAAAAAACTAGATCTATTCAAGAAAAAATGGTACTAGATGATTTTAAAAAAAATTTTTTAACAGAAGAAAAAAAAGATAAAAAAGAACCGATCATTAACCAATTTTTTGAAGAAATTAGAAAAAATATAACTAGAGATTTAATTTTCAAAAAAGGAATTCGATTGGATGGTCGAACTGATAAACAAATACGTCCAATATCTAGTTTTGTTGATTATTTACCTGGAGTACACGGTTCTGCTTTATTTTCAAGAGGAGAAACTCAATCTTTAACGACAGTCACGTTAGGATCATCTTTAGATGCTAATAAAATTGATAATGTTATTATGGAAAATCAAGAAAAATTTTACTTACATTATAATTTTCCGCCTTTTTCAACAGGAGAAATACGTTCTATAAGAGGAGTTTCTAGACGTGAAGTAGGACATGGAAATTTAGCTCAACGTGCATTAAAAAATATTATTGTCAATAATCCATATACAATTCGTGTAGTTTCGGATATTTTAGAATCTAATGGATCATCTTCTATGGCAACAGTTTGTGCTGCAAGTTTAGCATTGATGGATGCTGGTATTCCTATAAAAAATCCTGTTTCTGGAATTGCTATGGGTTTGTTTATAGAAAATGAAAAAAAAATTATCATATCGGATATAACAGGAGAAGAAGATCATTTTGGAGATTTAGATTTCAAAATAACAGGAACTAAATGTGGAATGACAGCTTGTCAAATGGATGTGAAAACTATGGAAGGAGTAACATATGATTTAATGAATCAAATTTTAATGCAAGCTCTAGAAGGTCGTATTTTTATTTTAAAAAAAATGTTAGAAACTTTACCTAAATATAGACAAAAAAAGAAACCTAATGCTCCAAAAATATATACTTTCAATATTCCAAAAGATTTTATAGGTTCAGTTATAGGTACTGGGGGAAAAGTTATTCAAGAAATACAATCATGTACAAACACAAATATATTAATTGAAGAAAAAGGAGATTTAGGGTATATTGAAATCATTGGAAAAGATGATGAAAAAATAAAGGAAGCAATTAATAGAATTAAAGAAATTGCTTTTGTCCCTGAATTGGGAAAAGTATATAAAGCAAAAGTAAAATCTATAAAATATTTTGGTGCTTTCGTTGAAATTTCTAAAGGAGTAGAAGGTCTATTGCATATTTCGGAAATAGGATGGAAAAGATTGAATAATATAGAAGAAGAGTTGCATATAGGAGATATTATTGATGTTAAATTTATGGGAATGGATGAAAAAAATAAAAAAATGAAACTCTCTAGAAAAGTTCTTTTACCTCGTCCTGTAAAAAAAAATGAATAAAAAAAAATGAGACAACTTAAAATAACCAAACAAGTCACAAATCGAGAATCTGAATCATTAGATAAATATCTTCATGAAATAGGAAAAATACCATTATTAACTCCAGAAGAAGAAGTAGAATACGCTCGTCAAGCAAGAGAAGGAGACGCCTCTGCCATCAATAAACTAGTCAATGCAAATTTACGTTTTGTTGTTTCTGTAGCTAAACAATATCAAAATCAAGGATTAAGTTTATGCGATTTAATTAATGAAGGCAATTTAGGTTTGATAAAAGGGATATTACGTTTTGATGAAACTAGAGGTTTTAAATGCATTTCCTATGTTGTTTGGTGGATTAGACAAGCAATTTTACAAGCAATTGCTGAACAATCACGTTCTATTAGACAACCTACAAATAAATTAGCTTTATTAAATAAAATATTGAAAACTCTTGCTCAATTAGAACAAGAATTACAAAGAACTCCTTCTGCAAGAGAAATAGCAGAATATTTACATATGAATGAAAAAGATGTTGAAGAATCTATAAAAAATTCAGGAAGACATGTTTCAATGGATGCTCCATTAATAGAAGGAGAAGATTCTAATTTGTATGATTTAGTTCGATCCGATGAATCTCCTCGTCCAGATGAACATCTAGAAAAAGAATCTTTACGTAAAGATATAAAAAGAATTTTAGAGACTTTAAGTGAAAGAGAACGTCGTGTTATTATTTTGCATTTCGGATTAAATGGATCTCCTCCAATGACTTTAGAAGAAGTCGGACAATCTTGCGATTTAACAAGAGAACGTGTTCGACAAATTGAAAGTATAGCTTTAAAAAGATTAAAACATTCTTCTAGAAGTAAAATTTTAAAACCTTATTTGGGATAATACGACCTCGAAGGGATTCGAACCCATAACCTTCTGATCCGTAGTCAGATGCTCTATCCAATTAAGCTACGAGGCCAATATATAATAGTATTATTATGATTGGACTATTTTCAAAAATTTCTCCATTTCCAGAGAAGATCTACCTATAAGTCCACCATCTATATCTTTTTGATTAAAAAGGTCTTTTGCATTAAGTTCATTAATACTTCCTCCATATAAAATAGATATTTCATCAGAAATACTTTGACCATATTTATTAAAAAACAAAGAACGAATAAACTCATGCATTGTTTGAGCTTGTTCAATAGTAGCGGTTTTTCCTGTTCCAATCGCCCATATTGGTTCATATGCTATATAAAAATATTTCATTTCATCTGAAGAACAATGAAAAACAGTTTCTTTTAACTGACTTTTAATAACTTCAAATTGTTTATTTTTAGATCTTTCTAAAGAAGATTCTCCCACACAAAAAATAATATCTAAACTATATTTTAATGCCATTTTTATCTTTTTTGATAAAAGATCGTTTTTTTCAAAAAAAAATTTCCTACGTTCACTATGTCCTAAGATCACTTTTCGTATTCCTAGAGACTTCAGCATAAAAGCAGAGACTTCTCCTGTATAAGAACCTTTATCACTCTGATGAATATTTTGAGCCGCAATATTTAACGTTGTTCCTTGTAAAATTTGATTAGAAATGTGTAAAAAAGGAAAAGAAGGAGATAAAATAATTTCTTTATTATCATGATTAATTTTCCTTTCAAAAACAATTTTTAAAAAATTTCTAATAAAAGAAGTCGTTTCATGAAAATCATAATTCATTTTCCAATTTGCAATGACAACTTTTTTTCTCATTTTTTTACAAAAAAATTTTCATAAATATAAATAGAAAAAATTGTAATTTTAAATTCAAAGATGGTTATTCTAATAATAAAATGATTTGGGTTAGTATTTTAAAACAAAATTTTTCTAATTCTTTAATTTCTGGATTTTGTTTTAAAAATAAAATTTTATCTAAGAAATGATTTATAGAAAACTTATTTAAAATTTTGTTCATACAACAAAAATTGGTATAATTTTTTATTTGATCCCATTTTTTATTATAAATCGAAATCACATCATTATTTGATATTTTATGAAAATTAGATATGAAAAAAATATCCAGTTTTATTAATAGAATTAATAAATAATTTATTAT
Organism: Blattabacterium cuenoti; assembly: GCF_014251595.1. NCBI lineage: Bacteria > Pseudomonadati > Bacteroidota > Flavobacteriia > Flavobacteriales > Blattabacteriaceae > Blattabacterium > Blattabacterium cuenoti. Next base: position 541,519 of record NZ_CP059192.1, read on the forward strand.
ATCTATATACGTATCTATAATTATTTCGTTTTTAACTTTTTGATATCCTTTTGATTCGATATTTTTGATACGAATTATTTTAATTAAAATTTGATCTATTATAGAATTATTATGAAAAAATTTCCATGATAATCCATAATCTTTTAATTTTTCCAAAAAAAGTTTTCTACATTTCTGAATAATAAAATCAATAGAATTCATATCATATAATTTTAGAACAAATTACAATAAAGTTGGGTTATGATAATTAATTGTGCAGGAACATTATTGCATTTAAAAGAACCAAAAATAATGGGAATAGTTAATTTAACTCCCGATTCATTTTATGATGGGGGAAAATTATATACTGAATATAGTGTATTACAACACGTCGAAATTTTATTAAATGAAGGTTCAGATTTTATAGATGTTGGAGGTTGTTCTACTCGACCCGGATCCAAATTTGTAACGGAAAAAGAAGAAATCAAAAGAATAACAAAACCTATTCGTGCAATTATAAAAAATTTCCCAAATGTTCAAATATCTATAGATACTTTTCGAAGTGAAGTAGCTAGAATAGCGGTAGAAGAAGGAGCTGTTATCATAAATGACATATCAGGAGGAAAATTAGATAAAAATATGTTTCCCTTGTTAGGAAAACTTAAAATTCCATATATATTAAATCATATGAAAGGAACCCCTGATAATATGCAAAAAAATCCATTTTATCATGAAAATATCATAACAGAAATAAATAATTTTTTCTCTGAAAAGATTTACTATTTAAAAAAATATGGAATTCAAGATGTAATTTTAGATCCTGGATTTGGTTTTGGAAAGACACTAGAACAAAATTTTAAATTATTAAAACATTTATCTTTATTAGGATTTCAAGATTATCCAATTTTAATTGGTATTTCCAGAAAATCGATGATGAAACTCATTTTAGATATCTCTTATGAAGAATTATTAAATGCAACTTCCATTATTCATACTATAGCACTTTTAAATGGAGCCAAATTTTTGCGAGTACATGATGTTAAAGAAGCTGTAGAATGCATAAAATTAGTACAATATTATAAAAAAATTTTATAATTCATTAATACTTGTATTATTTTTGCTTAAGTTCTTTTTTCATTGTTACATTTGTTGAAAATTTCTTTCATTGATATTTTAGACATTTTTTTGGTAACCATTATTTTATTTCAAGTATACAGACTGGTTTATAGAACTGCAGCTTTAAATATTTTTTATGGTATTATTGCTACTTTTATTTTTTGGAAAGTAGTCGAAATTTATAAAATGAGATTTCTTAGCGTTGTGATAAGTGCTTTTTTTAAAGGGGGTTTTTTAGCTTTAATCATTGTATTTCAACCGGAAATTAGAAAATTTTTACTCATAGTAGGAAGCCGAATATTTTTCAAAAAATTTATATTTTCTCTTTTTAACAAACCAGGAATATCGATTAAAACTGAAACGATAGATAGTATTGTAAATGCTTGTGCTATTTTTTCAGGAGATAAAACAGGAGGTTTAATAGTAATTCAATTACATCAAGATTTAAAAGAATTTATTCAAAATGGAGATGAAATGGACGCTAAAGTTAATATTTCTATTTTAGAAAGTATTTTCTATAAAAATAGTCCATTACATGATGGTGCTGTAGTGATTATAGGAAATAAAATAATAAAAACAAGAGCTATTCTTCCCGTTTCTTACAATAAAGAAATTCCATCTCGTTTAGGATTACGACATAGAGCTGCCATTGGTTTATCTGAAAAAACAGATGCTATATGTCTTGTGATATCCGAAGAAACAGGTTATATCTCTTACATTAAAGATCAAAAAAGAACGGTTATCACCAATATTAATAATTTAAAAATGAAACTTGAAGAAGACTTGCTTTAATGAGTTATTTAATTTTCAATTAATATGATTTTATGAAAATTCAAAATATATATAAATTATATACCACTTCTTCTGGGATAGAAATAAATAGTAAAAAAGTTAAAAAAGGATCCATTTTTATAGCGTTGAAAGGAAAAAATTTTGATGGGAATCAATTTGCAGATGAAGCAATTTCGAATGGAGCAATATTAGCTATAGTTGATAATAAAAAATTTGCTTCCTACAAAAAAAGAATTGTTTTTGTATGCAATACATTATATTTTTTACATGAGTTAGCAACTTACCATAGATATCAATTACATCACATTCCTATTATAGCTATAACTGGAAGTAATGGAAAAACGACAACAAAAGAACTTATTACATCCATTCTTTCTAAGAAATATCAAAAAGTACACTGTACTAAAAATAATTTTAATAATCATATAGGAATTCCATTAACTATACTTTCTATGCCTATGAATACACAAATATCAATTATGGAAATTGGAGCAAATCATGAAAAAGAGATAGAAAAAATGTGTAATATTATTAATCCAGATTATGGATATATTACAAATTTTGGAAAAGCTCATTTAGAAGGATTTAAAAGTATAGAAGGAATAATACGTAGTAAATTAGAATTATATGATTTTTTAAAAAAAAATAAAAAGATAGTGTTTATCAATGGAGATGATCCTATCCAATTATCTAATAGCATAGGAATGAATAGATATATTTTTTCAGGAGAGGAAAAAATAAAATCGAATATAAATGTTAAATACTTATATGTAAAAAATAATTTGAAATCTTCTTTATACATTAAAAATATCAAAATTATTTCCTCTTTAATCGGAAATTACAATTTATATAACATAGCTTCAGCTGTAACTATTGGAATATATTTCAAAGTTTCTTTAGAAAAAATAAAAAAAGCAGTAGAAGAATACGTTCCTAATAATTATCGTTCTCAAATTTTGAAAAAAAATAATGTAAAAATTATTATAGATTGTTATAACGCAAACCCAACTAGTATGATAAAAGCTCTTACTTTTTTTAATCATATTAAAGGATACAAAATAGTAATACTAGGGGATATGTTAGAATTAGGTTTTTTTTCTAATTATGAACATGAAAAAATTATTTCTTTTCTAAAAAAAAGTAGTATTAATATAGCTTTTTTAATTGGAGATATTTTTTTTAACACGAAAGAAACTTCCGATAAAATAAAAAAATTTATTAACAAAAAAAATTTTGTGAAATGTATGAAAAAATATTCTATTCGAAATACGGATTATATTCTTATTAAAGGATCTAGAAAGATTGCCTTAGAAAGCTTAATTTGTTTAATTTAAATTCTTTTTCTTTGTATTTTGAATCCTAAAGATTAAATTTGTATACAATAATTTCATAAAATTTTTTTTCATGAAAAAAATAACCACAGAAACCTATATAAAGTGGTTTAAAAATATGTATTTATGGAGAAAATTTGAAGATAAATGTCGTTCTTTATACTTAAAACAAAAAATCAGAGGATTTTTACATTTATATAATGGACAAGAAGCGGTTCCTGCTGGATTAACCCATGCAATGAATTTGTCTAAAGATAAAATTATAACCGCTTATAGATGTCATATTTTACCCATTTCAATGGGAGTTGATCCAAAAAAAGTCATGTCTGAACTTTTAGGGAAGAGAACAGGAACTTCTCGTGGAATGGGAGGATCTATGCATATTTTTAGCAAGAAACACCGATTTTATGGAGGACATGGAATTGTAGGAGGACAAATTCCATTGGGAGCTGGAATTGCTTTTGCTGACAAATATTTTAGTAGAGAAGCTGTCACTCTAACTATTATGGGAGATGGAGCAGTAAGACAAGGATCTTTACATGAAACATTTAATATGGCTATGATATGGAAACTCCCTGTTGTATTTATATGTGAAAATAATAAATATGCTATGGGAACTTCTGTCAAAAGAAGTAGCAATATAGAAGAAATTTATAAAATTGGAAAGGCTTATGGAATGCCTTCTTATCCTGTAGATGGAATGGATCCTGAAAAAATAGCACAATCTGCTTCTATAGCTATAGAAAAAGCTAGAAAAGGAGAAGGTCCTAGTTTTTTAGATGTTCAAACATATAGATATAGAGGTCATTCTATGTCGGACTCCGAATTATATCGGACTAAAGAAGAAGTTTATTTGTATAAAAAAAAAGATCCTATTTTAAAATTAAAAAATATGATCATACAAAATAAATGGGAAACTATCGAAAATTTGAATACAATAGAAAATGAGGTTAAAAAAAAGATAGAATCCTGTGTTGAATTTGCCGAAAGATCAGATTTTCCTTCGTTAGAAGAAATGTATGATGTAGTTTATTATGAAAAATGTTATCCTTTTTTAGATAAAGTTTTATCTTCATAAAAAATTTAAAATCATGGCAGAAATAATATCCATGCCCCAATTAAGTGATACTATGAAAGAGGGGACTGTAATTAAATGGAATAAAAAAATAGGAGATAAAGTTTCAGAAGGTGATATTTTAGCTGAAATCGAAACAGATAAAGCGACTCAAGATTTTGAAATAGATGTTAATGGCGTTTTACTTTTTATTGGAGTAAAAGAAGGAGAAACTACACATGTCAATGATATATTAGCTATTATAGGTCATGAAGGAGAAGATATTAGTCATATTATTTCAAAATACAAAAAAAAAGAACCGGAAAATAAGAAATTTGAACTTAAAGAAAATATTTTAGAAAAAGATAAAAGAATATTTATTTCTCCTGTAGCAAAAAAAATGGCTAAAAAAATAGGAATTTCTATCAATGATATTAAAGGAAGTGGAGAACATGGAAGAATCATTAAAAGAGATATAGAATCTTACAACAAGATTAACCTAGAAAAACTAGAAAAAAAGGAAGAAAAAACCATAACACCGGCTCATTCTTCTATAAGAAAAAAAATAGCTGAACATTTAACTTATTCTAAATTTTCAGCTCCTCATTATTATTTATTTAGTGAAATCAATGTGGATAACTTAATTGAGTTTAGAAAAAATTTAAATAATAAACTATCTTTAGAAAGTAAAATATCATTTAATGATATAATTATTAAAGCCGTTGCTCAATCTTTAAAAAAACATCCTGATATAAATGTATCATGGAGTGATGAAAAAGTCATAATGCATCCATATATTCATATTGGAGTAGCTGTATCTATAAAAGATGGATTGATCGTCCCAGTTATTAAAAACGCAGATCAAAAATCATTATTGCAAATTTCTAAAGAAATTAAAGATAAAGCATTTCGTTCAAAATCAAAAAAAATACAACCAGAAGAAATCGAAAATAGCACTTTTACTGTTTCCAATTTAGGAATGTATGGAATCGAATCTTTTACTTCGATTATTAATACACCTAATACATCCATATTATCTGTAGGATCGATTATGACACGTCCAGTCATTAAAAATTATAAAATTGAAATAGGAAATGTAATGAAAATTACATTATCTTGTGATCATAGAATTATAGATGGAGCTATAGGAAGTGAATATATTCATTCTCTTAGAAATTTTTTAGAAGATCCTATAACTCTATTATTTTAATTTTTATTTATTATTCTTTTAATCCATGAAAAAAAAATAGGCAATAAAAATACAGAAAAAGTAAATAAAGAAAACATTTTTTCTGAAAATAAAAATGAAAATGAATTAGGAATATATTTTTTTGAAAAAAAAACAAGTTTAATTCCGAGAATAATAATGACAAAAAAGGCTGAATGTTTCAATTCAGGATATTTTTCCATTAGTTGAACAAAAAATTTTGCAATCAATCTCATTGATAAAATACCTATACATACACCTAAAAAAATTAATATAAAGTTTTCTGATAAAGCAACAGAAGCAAAAATATTATCAATAGAAAAAGCTAAATCCATTATTTCTATCATAACAATGACTTTCCAAAAAGAATCTTGTGTTTTTCCTTTTTTGAAATGATTTGATGTATAATTTTTTTTGTAAAAAAAATGATTCAATCCAATGAAAATCAAGTATATCCCTCCTAATAGTTTTAACCACCATATTTGGATTAATATAGAACTAAATAATAGACATAAACTACGGAAAAAATAAGCACCAATAATTCCATATTTTATAGCTTTTTTTCTATATTCTTTTTTAATATTTATAATCATAGAAGCCAGCATAGCTGCATTATCTATAGACAAAATACTTTCTATTAGAAATAAATTTCCTATAATAGAAATTGATGAAACAGGATGGTTGATAATTTCTGTAAAATATTTTACAATATTCATTTTAAAAGCTTTGTAAAGCCATTAACTTACTATAAGTTCCTTTTTTTGAAATCAAAGTATCATGATTTCCTTGTTCTATGATTTTTCCTTTTTCTAACACAATAATATGATCTGCCTTTTTTATCAAGTAAGAAGATAATTTGTGAGCTATGACAAGGGATGTTTTATTTCTCATTATTTTATTTAATGTTTTTTGAACTTTAATTTCAGATTCTGTATCTAAGGAAGAAGTCGCTTCATCTAAAATCATAATTGGAGGATTTTTAAATACAACTCTAGCTATACTAATTCTTTGTTTTTGACCTAAGGATAATTTATTTCCATTGTAGCCTATAATTGTATCATACCCTTTTGGTAGTTTTTTTATAAAACAGTGTGCATTAGCAATTTTAGCTGCTTGTATAACGGAATTGGTTGATATTTTTTTTTCTTCTCCTAATGCTATATTATTGAAAATCGAATCATTAAAAAGAACTGGTTCTTGAGTTACAATACCCAATAATTTTCTGTAGTCTTTAATTTTTAAATATTTAATGTTAGTTCCATCTATCGTAATTTTTCCAGATGTTACATCATAAAAATTGGCTAATAAATTAGCAATAGTAGATTTCCCACTACCAGATCTCCCAACTAAAACTATACTTTTTCCTTTTTTTAAAGAAAAACTTAAATTTTTAATCAATATCAATTTTTTATAACTCAATGATACATTTTGAAATGAAATTTCATTTTTAAAATGAAAAATAGATTTATATCTAATTTCTTCATTTGAAATAGATTTAGTATTTAGTATTTCCACAATACGTTCTGCTGCTGCCCTTCCTTTTTGTATATTGGATATAGAATTTACCAAACTTTTCGCGGGGTTAATTATTTGAAAAAATAGACCTATAAAAGGAAAAAGTGTTTCTGGGGACATTCCTTTTTTTTCCAAAAAGAGTTTTCCTCCATACCAAATAATTAAAATCATTATAATCGAACCTAAAAATTCACTCATAGGGGAGGCTAATTCTTTTTTTCTATTAACACGAGCAGAAAGAATTTTTTGATATTCAGAAACATCTTCAAAACGTTTTTGCATTTTGTTTTCAGCGTTGAAAACATTTATAATTTTAGTAGAGTTTAAAGTTTCTTCTATAATAGAAAATAATCTACCCAATTGATTTTGAGCTCCTCTTGCATCTTCTTTTAAACTATTTCCTATAATAGATAAAAAAGCCCCCATTAAAGGAAGTAATAGAAAAACAAATAATGTTAATTGATAACTCATCAAAAATAAAGTTAGTAAATGAAAAGAAACCATAATAGGAGAACTAATTAAATTAGCCAAAGAACCAACAATAGAAACCTCTACTTCATTTACATCATTGGATAGTCTGGACATTAAGTCTCCATTTCTTTTATTTGATAAAAAAATTATGGGAATAGAAAGTATTTTTTTGTGAAAATCGTTTCGAATATTTCGAACAATAGAAGTTTTTATTCCTATTAAGAAATATTCCGCTAAATATCGAAAAATATTTCGAATTAAAAAAATAAAAATGATAAAAACACAAAGTATAGCTAAAGTATTTATTTTTCCATATTTATATGATAATATTTCTATATAACCATGAAAATAGTTGACTATAAAATCAAAAAATATATCAAAAGAATTAAAAAATGTTGTTTTATTTTTGTATTTAGAAGATTCAAGTAAAATACTCAATACGGGGGAAATTGATATGATAGATATAACTGAAAATAAAGAATATAGAAAATTACATAATATATTAATAATATAATGATATTTGTAGGGTTTTGAATAAGCTAAAATTTTTTTGAGTGCATTCATTCAATTTTCTTAATCCCAATGCAATAAAGATAAAAATAAAAATTTTTTAATCTATTAATAAAATAATAATTTCACATATTAATTTTATATTATTCCATTTTATGAAAATCGATAAAAATTAAAATGTCTGCAAGAAACTTTTTGACGATTTTTATAACCGCAATATTAACTGCTATTTGTTTGTATTACATATCCATAAATATCAAAAATTATACATTCAAAAAAAACAATAAAAAAACTTTAAATCTAGGATTAGATTTAAAAGGAGGAACCAGTATGGTTTTAGACATTTCTGAAAAAGATTTATTAAAAAAATTATCTGAAAATTCTCAAAATTCTGCTTTTTTAAAAGCATTAGAAAATGCAGATCATAAAAAAAAAGAAGAACCAAACAAAGATTATTTATCGCTTTTCATAAATTTCTTTCATCAAGAAATCATTAATAAAAAATTAAATATTAGTTTATCTTCTCAAAACTTATTTGGAAACAAATCAAATATTGAATACATTGATTCGAATAGTTCTGATTTTGAAGTAGAAAGATTTTTAAGAAAAAAAATAGAATCATCTATAATTTCTATTCAAAATATTTTAATATCCAGAATCGATAAATTTGGAATCATACAACCTAATATACAAAGAATTAAAAATTCAAACAGAATTTTAATAGAATTGTCTGAAATCAAAAATATAGATAGAATAAAAAATATTTTAGAAAAAAAAGCGGAATTACATTTTTTTGAAACTTATAGTTTACAAGAATTTATTTCACATTTTAATACAATAAACAAATTTTATGATAAAAAACATTATGAAATCAAAAAATCTTTTATAGATATTTTAAATATTCCTCTTATTAGACATTCAAATGCAGTTGGATTGGTTCATATTAAATATAAAAACATCATAACCCATTTTTTAAATTCTTCGGAATTTAAAAAATCTTTACCCTATCATTTACATGATGTAAAATTTTTGTGGGGATATAAAAAATTAAATAATTTTTTTCAATTATTTGCTGTAAAAATCAATCATAATGATGAAGAAAGATATTATTCTATAAACGGAGATATGGTCACTCGTGCTTACAAATCTTTTGGCCCTTTAAATGAAATATCTATAAATATCAAAATGAATACAGAAGGGACTAAAAAATGGAAAATATTTACAGAAAAAAATATCGGAAAAAGCATCGCAATAGTACTAGATAATTTAGTTTATGCGGTTCCTGTAGTAAAATCGGTCATTTCAAATGGAATGTCTCAAATATATGGACATTTTTCAATGCAAGAATCTAATGATTTGATTAATGTATTAAATACAGGAGAATTGCCAACTTCGGTAAAAGTTATTCAAACTGATATTATAGGTCCTTTTTTGGGACAAGAATCTATTCAAAAAGGAATCATTTCTTTTTTCATTGCCTTATTTTTTATATTTATTTGGATGTTTGTTTACTACTCTATTCCAGGATTATATGCTGGTATTATTTTACTGTTCAACATAATATTTATTTTTGGAATTATCATTTCTATGAATGCTGTATTGACTTTTCCAGGTATTGCAGGAATTATATTAACATTATCCATGTCTATGGATGCTAATATTCTTTTTTATGAAAAAATTAAAGAAAACATAAAAAATAAAATTTCTATATTGAGATCTATTCATAATAGTTATACCCTACAAGGAGCTTTATCGTCTATTATAGATGGACAAATCACTACTTTATTATGTGGAATTATTTTATTCTACTTTGGAGTGGGACCAATACGAGGTTTTTCTACTACATTAATTATTGGTATTATGGTATCTATGTTTACTTCCACTTGTTTAGGAAGATTATTTTTAGAATCGCATTTTAAAAAACATAAAATAATTATTTTTAGAAAAAAAATATTATTTTTTGTTTTGAATAAAATTCAAAATATACGATATGATTTTTTATCCAAAAGAAAATGGACTTATATGATTTCTTCTACAATGATCATTATTAGTATACTTTCTTTTTTTTTAAAAGGATTCAATCTTGGATTAGATTTTGTTGGAGGACGTTCTTACGTCATTCTTTTTGATCGTAAAATAGTTCCTGAAAAAATTTCAGAAATTTTGTCAAAAACATTTATAGAAAAAGGAAAACCTTCTTTTCCTAGGGTACAAACGTTTGGTCATGATAATCAATTAAAAATAGTAACAAAATATAAAATTTTGGAAGAAAATAATGAAGTTGACGAAATCATTTTAAAAAAAATTTTTTTAGCTTTAAAAAATTTTTTTCCTATTAATTTTGAGGATTTTAAAAACATTAAAAATAATAAATCATTAGGTATTTTATCTATTGAAAAAGTAGGACCTACAATGGCTAAAGATATGATCTATAAGGCTTTTATTTCCATTATATTATCTTTAATAGGAATTTTTACATATATCTTTATAAGATTCAAAAAATGGCAATTTGGATTAGGAGCAATAATTTCTTTAATTCATGATTCAATTATTGTACTTGGAGTGTTTTCTTTTTTTCATCAAAAATTTCCTATACTAGAAATAGATCAAACTTTTGTAGCCGCTTTATTAACAATAATTGGTTATTCTATTAATGATACCGTAATAGTTTATGATAAAATTCGAAAAATTTCAAAAAAAACATCATCTTTGATGTTGATGAAAGAAACCATAAATAAAGGTATTTCTAGTTCTCTTAATAGAACTATAAATACTTCTTTTATTACTTTATTAGTAGTTTTAATTATTTTTTTATTTGGTGGAAAAGTTCTTCATAGTTTAATGTTGGCTTTATTTATTGGAATTAGTGTTGGGACTTATTCTTCTATATTTATAGCTCCATCTATAGTATATGATTGTTGTAAAAAAAATATAACAAAATGAAAAATTTTTTATTTATTAGCATAGAAGAAAGTTTCTTTATTATTTTTATAGCTATACTTGTTTTTGGTCCTAAAAAAATACCGGATATAGCTCGTGGATTAGGAGAAGGAATACGATATTTAAAAAATGCTAAAACAAAAATTAAAGATGAGATTATTAAAAATACTCATAATAATGATCAACCCATAAAAAGAAAAAAAATTTCTAATTACAGAGAAAAAAAAATGAATACACCTCCTTATTCTATAAAACGAAATCATTAAATGTCATATATTTTTTCTATAATCTATAATATTAGATTTTTTTATTAATACATCTCCTATTTTTTCTAAAATATTTTTTCTTAAGTTGGCATTTAAAGATTCTATTTCTGAAGAAAAATAAGAAAGCTTTTTAGATGTATTAAAACGTTTTAATGGTCTTATAAAAAAAACACCTCTTTCTCCTAATATTGGGTTAGAAGTTTCATGTAATTTTGATGAAAAAGCATACCCCACTACTTTGGGGTCTTTATAATTTTCGATTATAGATTGATAAAAATTGATTTTATGAAATTTATTTATTTTTTTAGAAAAAAGAAATGCTATTTTTTCTAAATCCATGTGTTTATTTTTGATCATATTAGATAAATAACAATCTATTTTTTGATGAATAAGAAAAGGAATTATATTGTTTCTTATTTCCTCAATAGGATATCCTTTTTTTTGAATTTTAGATAAAAAAACTATGATATAGTCTTTATTTGAAGTGGAAAAAAGTTTTATATCTCCTTGTTTTCTATTTTTTTCATAAGACCAATTTATAATTTCCTTATCCAATTCAGTATTTAAATCCGGAATGTTCCATTGATAATTTTTTATTTCTTTTAAAAAAAGAGTTTCATATCTTTTTTTTCTTGCATTATTAATAAATGTATTTAGATTGGAATTTTTATTTTTTTTCATAAACTGAACAGTTTTTTGATAAAGTAAACCTTCCGTTTTTTTTGATGGAATTAGTGTCTTGATTATTATAGAAAATTGATAAACAGGTTTTATATCTTTTACATCATCAATTCTAATAATATGGTATCCAAATTTTGTTTCAGTTAAACCTATTGTTCCTTTTTTATTTTTTAAAGAAAAAAAATTAAATGACCCCTTCCCTTTAAATGCTTCATTTTGTTCTTCATATTTGATCCATCCTAAATTACCTTTATTTTTTTTTGCATTGATGACATCATCAGATTTTTCTATTGCTAAAGAACTGAATTGATATGGATTTTTAACGACAACATCATATATTTTATTTGCAATTTTTTTAGCTTGTTTTTTGGTCCTATTTTTAGAAAAATGTATAGATTTATTATGAGAAATCAATATATGACTGCATAAAACAGAATTATATACCATTTTCTTTCCAGTTAATTTAGCCATAATATAAATATTGTTATCTTTAACAGGACCAAACATACTCCCTACTTTATTATTATTTTTAACAAAATCTTGCAAAACAAGAGGAAGATGTTTTTTTGAATAAAAATTTGAATCAAAAGGTTTTTCAGAGTGATTAGAAACAATAGTGGAGTTATGATTAGAAAATTTAAATTTATTAAATAATTTTTGGATTTTGAAATCCATGTTTTTTTCATCATCTAATGATGGAACAGAGCGAAAAATTACAAAACTCAGATTTCTTAAATTTTCTTTTTTGTAAAGAAATTTATTTTTTTTAATAAAATTATAAATATCATGACTTTTGATAATGTGACATTTTTTATTTATTTCTGAATAAGGAATAAATATATAATCAATGACAGAAAATAAATTTTTATCTCTATAATTTAATAGAGCTTCAACAAAAGAAGTATTTAATCCATACATCAACATTTCTACATATTTTTTTGCAACAATTCTTTTTAGAATACTATTTTTTTCATAAGACCAAATATTTTTTTCTAATTCTATCTGAGGTGTTAAATTTGAAGGCAATTTTTCCAAATTTTTCAAATAAAACTTGAATTTTTTCATATTCATTTTTCCTTTTTCATTTTGAAAATCAACAATTTTACTATATATGGATTGTTGTTCTATTCCTTTCCAAAAATCTTTATTCGTACTTTTTATTCCTATTTTTTTTGCTTGTTGATTTAATACTTTTTCGTGAACTAATAATTTCCAAGCATCATTTTTTAAATAATGATCAGGTTCGTTTTCACGAAATCGTTTCAAAAATTGAAAAGAATCAAGATATTCTTTTAAATAAATATTGTCTTTATTTACTTTTCCAATAATATTCGGATTTTTAGTAAAAAATTTTAATAAAATATTAGGATCTAATATGAAAAATATTAAAGATATACTTATAAAAAGTAAAACTAACCATGTATTTTTTCTTATTTTTTCTAAAAAACTCATTTTAAAATTATTTTTTTAAGAAAAACTTCTTCTATTTTATTTTTAGATACCTTTCTAATTTCAATAAAAAAATTTTTATTCATAACAATTTTATCGCCATGTCTCGGAATATCTCCTATATAAGTGACAATCAACCCCCCTAAAGTTTCATACTTATCAGATTGAGGAAGATTCAAATCATATTTTGCATTAATAAAATCAATTTCTAAACGTGCAGAAAATAAAAATTCATTATCATTTAATTTATTATCTAATAATAAATTTTCATCATGTTCATCTTTAATATCTCCTAAAAATTCTTCTAATATATCTTCTATAGTTATCATTCCTGCAGTTCCACCATACTCATCTAATACTATAGCTATACTTCTTTTTTTTTTAATTAAAAGATCCATAATTTCTCTAACAGGAGTTGTAACATAAACTAATTCTACTGATCTAATTATAGAATCAATATTTTTTGGTTTTTTCAATAATTCTAAATAATGAATATAACCTATGATATTATCTATATTATTTTTATAAATTACTATTTTAGATAACCCACTATTAGTAAAAATATTTATGATCTTATCTATAGAAGAAAATACTAAATTGGAAGATACTATTTCTTTTCTAGGAACCATACATTCTCGTGCCTTTTTTTCTGAAAAATCCAAAGCCTTATGAAAAATTTCAATTTCTGATTCTACAAACCCTTTTCCTTTTACATTTTTTTCGATATTTTCTGATAAAAAATAGATTAAATCTTCTTTGTCAAAAAATTTTTTTTTATCATTTTCTTGTTCTCCTAAAATTTTTAAGAATACATTAGAAATACAAATAATAAAATTTGTAATAGGAGAAAGTATTTTATATATTACATACATAGGGACAATGAATAAACTCAACAATTCATTTGAATACACACTAAATATTATTTTGGGGATAAATTCTCCAATAATCAAAATAATAGTGGCAGAAAAAACTGTTTCTACAAAAATCATCCATAAAGAATTATCTAAAAATTCTTTTGGAAAAATAGATAAAAATAATTTCCCCATATAAATACCATATATTACTAAAGATATGGTATTTCCAATTAACATTGTAGTAATAAATTTTTTAGAATTACTAATACTTTTTGAAAGAAGTTTAGAATGAAAAGATCCTTTTTTATTTTCTTTTTCTAATTCTATTTGAAATAAACTAGACGAAATCAAAGCCATTTCCATTCCAGAAAAAAAAGCAGAGATAAGTATAGTAATAAAAACTACACTAATATGAAAAATTATGTTATTTAATAGGAAAAGTCCCACTAATATTTTTTAATATAATTTTTTTTAAATCTTCAGAAGCTTCTATTCCATTTGTTGCATGCAGTATAATTCCATCTGAATTGGATACGATTTTTGTATATTTTTCATTAAATATTTTTTGATTTTTACTATCCCAAAAAATTTCATCAGTTTTTAAAAAATCACCTTTATCATTCATAATGATAATATTTCCTTTAATGTGATAAAATATTTTATCAACTGACTTAACCCAATTTGCACTAAGATAAGTATATTTGTTTGTATTTTTTTTATCATAAATAAATAAATTCAAACCATTTGGAAACAAAGTATAAAGAGCATATTCTTTAATAATAGGAGAATAAATCAAAAATTTTAATATTCCTTCTTCTTTATAAAAAAGACTTGTTTTAATAAAAATATTTTTAGGCGTTTCTTTTCTATTTTTTTTTATTATTAAAGGTTCTTTAGTTTCTCTATTTACACAAGAAAATAGAACAATAAATAATAAAAAAATATAATAATAAAATTTACTACTGATTATTTTATTGTACTTTTGTTTTCATGTTTTTTGGTATCTTAGCTCAGTTGGTAGAGCAAAGGACTGAAAATCCTTGTGTCCCCGGTTCGATTCCGGGAGATACCACTAATTAACTTGTATTTAATTTAATCCTAATTCTCTTTTAACTGCTTCAGTAATATCTTCTCCTTTATTTAATAATACTCCTTTTCCAGGACTACAATCATCCACTCTTATAATATTTTTATCTTTATTTATAACTTTATGGATAGCGTTCTCTATTTTTTTATATATAGGATTTAATAGTTTATTTTGTTTTTTAGTTAAATCATCTGAAGCTGTTTTTTGGTAAGCATGAGCTCTTGCTTGCAAAATTTCTAGTTCTTTTTTAAGAATAGGGTTTTTATTTTTTTGAAATCTTTCTGCTTTTTTATGAAACTCTTTTGATAACTTGTTTAATATATTTTCATGAATTTTACTAATTCTATCTAATTCTTTTTGAGCTGTAGAAAATTCTGGCATTTTTTCGATCAAAGCCATGCTATTAAGACAAACTATTTTTTGATGACATTCCTCAGAATATGAATAATATCCAAATAAAAATAGAAATAATAAAAAATAAAAAATTGTATTTTTTTTCATATAATTTTTGTGTTTTTATTCGTTATAAATCTTTTCCTACTATAAAATGTGTTTTCCATTTTGTTTTATTGAAACCATTAACTATATCATGATCTATAGGATATCCGAAATCGATTCCTAATAAACCTATTGGAGTAAAAAATAAACGAAATCCAAATCCAAAAGATTTATTCATAACGATTGGATTAAATTTTTGATAAGAATCACTCACATTTCCTCCTTCTATAAAAAAATTTGTCCAAATTTTAAAACTAGATAAATTTTTTATTAAATAACGTATTTCAAAAATAAATTTATTATAGATCTTACCTCCATTGTTTAAAATGGAATTTTTATTAGAATATCCTCTTAATGGAATGTGATCTATATCATATAATTTTGATCCTAATAAATTATTAGGAATTCCACCCATATAAAATTTTTGAAACGAAAATAATTCTTTTGAATCATTATATTGGCCTAAATAACCCAATTCTCCCCCAGCTTTCAATATCATATTATCTATAATTTTTTGATAAAAGAATAAAATGATTTTTAATTTAAAATACTCCATCCAATCCTTATCTTTTTTATTAAAAATCGAAAATGGAAGTGTAAACATACTATCAAATTGTATTTGAGATCCTTGTAATGGAAAAAACATATCAGGTTTTATTGAAAGTCTTTGCAATGAAATTAGATAACTAAGTTTATGTAATTGACGTTTTTGATCTAACTTAGAGGAAGTTTCTTTATCAAAAAGATAATTTTCGTAATCTATAGACGTCAAAATTTTAGAAAATGGATCTAAAAAAATTAAATATTTGTTTAAATAAACGGAAATATCTTTTTTTTCTAAAAATTGTTTTTCTTCATGTAATATTTTAGGATCTTTATATATTTGAGACAAAAAATCTAAATCCTCTTCACTTCTTATTTTTTTGATGGAATATTGACTTTTCAAAGTAAGAGAAGTTGGATGATTCTTTTCGATCCAAGGTTCTGTAAAAGAAAATCCATAAGATGTAAAATCTTTTCCTAATTGACTATGAACAGTTAATTTTTGTCCATCTCCTTGAGGAATAGGATTCCAAAAATGACGATTCAAAATATTTTGAATAGAAAAATTTCCAAAATTTAACTTAAAATTTCCAATCAATTTTCTAAAATCTCTTCCTCCAAATCCTCCATGAAACTGGAATTCATTGGTATTTTTTTCTACAACATGCCATTCTATATCTATTAATCCATTATTTTCATGGGATTGAATTTTATGATATATTTTTTCAAAAAGATTTAAATTTTCTAAATGTAATAAACTATATTTAATTTGATCCATAGAAAAAAGATCTCCCGGAGAAGTTTTTAATTCTCTTCTAATAACATGATCTTTAGTTATTGAATTACCAAATATATAAACTTTATTTATGTATACAGGTTTATTTTCTTTTATTATAATTTCCAAATCTATTTTTTGATCTAAAATTCTTTTTTCTATAAAAGAAATATGAACAAATAAATAACCTAAATTTAAATAGTGATATAAAATACTATCAGGATAAGAAGAATTTAAAATATTTTTTTTAATTCCAATTGGATTATATACATCACCTGTTTTATACAAAAAAATTTTATTCAAAAAATCTTTTTTTAACTTATTATTTCCTAATATATTCACATTTCCTAAATAATATTTTTTTCCTTCTATAATTTTTATCTTGATTCCATAATTACCTGATTTTTTTTTCCATATAGAATCCAAATAAACTTTGACATCAATAAATCCCATGGATCTATATTTATCAATAATATTTTTTAAATATTCTTTTACATTTTCTTGAATAAAAAGAGGTTTTTTAATCATATAAATTATGTAAAAAAAATTTTTTTTACTCATTAATTCGATCAATTTCTTATCTTGAATTATTTGATTCCCATCAAATAATATTTCTTCTATTTTAATTTTTTTTCCTTTATTGACGGATAAATATAATATGTTCTTATTTTCATGATCCTTTTTCATTTCACTTTTTATATCTATTTCATGATATCCTTGTTTTGTATAATATTCTTGTATATTATTTTTAACAGTTTGAATCCAATCACCAGAAATTTTATCTCCAATTTTGATTTTTTGTATAATCGGAAATTTATCTTTTTGAATTCCTTTTACTTTGATTTCATGAATTTCTTCCAAATCTTCTAATTCAAAAAATAAGTCAATTTCATTTTTATATATATTTTTTTTATAAATAGATATATTTTTAAAAAAATTACTTTTCCACAATTTTCTTATAGCATCATCCGTTTTATAAACATTAACTGATTCTCCAGGAAAAATACCTGATAATTCAGAAATAAAACGACTATCATATTTTGTTTTTCCTATAATATGTATTTCTCTCACAATAAAAGGAACACTACTTTTATTTTTATGATGATAAAAATTATGATTAATAGAATAATTATCATGGTTTAATGAGTGTACTTTTTGAAAATGTTGCATAATTATTAATAAATAAAAAATGCAGCTTATAAAAATGTTTTTTTTCATGAATGTAAAAAATTATTTTACGTTTCCAAAACGACGTTTTCTTTTTTGATAATTTATTATAGCTTCGAAAAAATCTTTTTTCCTAAAATCTGGCCATAAAATATTTGTAAAATATAACTCTGCATAAGCAGACTGCCAAAGTAAAAAATTACTAATACGTTGCTCTCCACTTGTTCTAATAATTAAATCTACATCGGGTAAATCTTTAGTGTACAAATGGTTTTTAAAAAAAGAATAATCGATATCTTTTAGTGAAAACAAACCATTGCATATTTTTTTAGCAATGTTTTTTGTGGCTCTCAAAATTTCTTCTCTAGCACTATAACTCAATGCTAAAACGAGAGTTACAGATGTATTATGTTTCGTTTTTCTCATGAAAAAAAATAATTCTTTTTGAATAACTTCAGAAAATCTTTCAAGATCTCCTATAGTCATGATTTTTACATTTTTTTCATGGATTTCTTCCAAATTAACTTTTAAATTAGTATGAAATAAGTGCATTAAACTATCTATTTCCTGTTTAGGTCTATTCCAGTTTTCTGAAGAAAAAACATATAAAGTTATATAAGGGATTCCTAATTCTTTACATCCATTTATAGTATCAATCACAGATTGTATAGCTTTCTCGTGACCAAATGTTCTTAATTTACCTCTTTTTTCAGCCCATCTACCATTTCCATCCATAATAATAGCTACATGATGAGGTATATTGTTATAATCTATTTTTTCTAATAATTCTTTCATAAAATCATAAATACCCCTCTTACAAATATATAATAAGATTTTTGATATTTAATTTCTTTGATCCATCCCCCATAAAAGTTTTTCTCTCAATGTTTTATAATATGTATTTTTTCCTTCCTGAATAAGATATATATAAAAGGGAGCTTTTTGAATATATAATTCGTTTTTTTGATTCAAAGAAGTCAATCTTGTATCCATAGATAAAGAATAATATTTTACACGACTATGTATTTTTAAATAAATTTTTTGATGATCCGATATGATTAATGGACGTGAAAATAAATTATGTGGAGATATAGGTGTTAAAACAAAATTTTTATTTTCTGGACTAATAATAGGACCTCCACAACTTAAAGAATATCCGGTAGATCCAGTCGGTGTAGAAATAATTAATCCATCCGCCCAATAAGAAGTTAAAAATTCATTATCTATATAAACATCTATAGTGATCATCGAAACCATTTCTTTTCTAAGAATAACGATTTCGTTCAATGCAAAATTAAAAAATTTATTATAATTGGTTATAGAAGTTTCTAATGATAATAAACTTCTGGGCATAATATAAAGTTTTTTATTAAAGATTTGATCTATTTTTTTTATAAAAACATCTTTATTAAAAGTAGCTAAAAAACCTAAATTTCCTGTATTAACTCCAACTATAGGAATACCAGAATCTCTGATTAATGTAATAGCGGATAATATGGTTCCATCTCCACCGAAAGTAAACATCAAATTGAAGTCTTTAGTTGTTAATTCTTGATAATGAGAAAATACAGGAAAATTTAAATTTTTTAGTTCTTCAAAAGAAGATAAAACATTCAAAAATGATTTTTCAATATGAATTTCTATTGAATGACGATATGCATAGCCTATAAACTGATTCAAATATGGTATATTTTTTTTGGAAAATTGTTGTCCATATACGGCTATTTTCATTTTGAAATTTTCTTATAAAAAAAAACTATATAAAAACTGAAAATTACGAAATTAATTGTTTCATTATAAAATAATAAGTTTTTATTAAATTTGTGCTTCTCAAAATATGCTTATTAAAAATTAAAATATATGAAAAAATCTTCGTTTCCGGCAAAAATATTATTATTTGGAGAATACGGAATTTTGATAAACTCAAGTGGACTTTCGATCCCCCATAATATTTATAAAGGAACTTTAAAGATTCATTCTGAATTTAACAAAGATATTTTATATTCCAATTATGAAATTGGAAAATTTTATAATTTTTTATTCGAAAAAAAAAACAAATTTCAGCAAAACTAAATTTAAATAAACTATATAAAGATATACAAAAAGGAATATTTTTTCATTCAAATATTCCTAAAGGATATGGAGTGGGAAGTTCAGGAGCGTTAGTCGCTGCTATTTATGATAAATATGCAAAAAATAAGTTAAGAAAATGTTTCACAAAACATATCATAATATTAAAAAATATATTTAGTCAAATGGAATCTTTTTTTCACGGTCAAAGTTCTGGAATTGATCCTTTAATTTGTTATTTAAATAAACCTTTACTTATTCGATCTAAAACGGATATTTCCATAATAGATATTCCAAAAAAAAATCAAGGAAAAGGAGGTATTTTTTTATTAAATTCTGGAATTCCTAGTCAAACTAATTATATGATCAAATTTTTTTTTAGAAAACTAAAACATGATAAATTCAAAAAAACTATCATTGTCGAATTTTTAAAATATAATGAAAAATGTATTGAAGCTTTTTTAAAGAAAGATTTTCAAATTTTGTTGAAAAATATAAAACTATTATCCATTTGGATTTTTAATCATTTTCGATTTATGATTCCCCATAATTTTTTGAAAATATGGAAATATGGAATATATAATAATATTTATTATTTAAAACTATGTGGTTCTGGAGGAGGGGGATTTATTTTAGGTTTTACACCAAATTATGATTTATCTCGAAATAAATTGAAACAATATGCGATGGAAATACTTTTTCATTTTTAATTCATTTTTTTATGCATCACAAAATTAGATTAAACCATTACTTATCTAATGCAGGAATTTCTTCCAGAAGAAAAGCAGATCAATTAATTCAATCTGGAGCAATAGAAGTTAATGGTAAACCTGTTTTCAAATTAGGAACTGTTATTTCTACAAAGGATGTAGTTAGATATTTTGGATCCAAAATTAAATATCAAAATAAAATTTATTTATTGCTGAATAAACCTAAAGGTTTTATTACAACGACACGAGATCAATTTCACAGAAAAACAGTCATGGATTTAATTCCCTGTTTTTATGGATATAGAATTTTTCCTGTAGGAAGACTAGATAATTCTACCACAGGTGTTTTACTTCTAACAAATGATGGATATATAGCTGAAAAATTAACTCATCCTAAATATCGCATAAAAAAAATATATAATGTATCATTAAATAAAAAAATTAAAAATGAGGATTTAGATAAAATAAGAAAAGGAAAAATCTATCTAAAAGAAGGAAAAGTCAAAGTTATTTTTATAAAAAAAAACGCTTCTAATCAACTAGAAATCGGATTATACATAGGATGGAATCGGGTCATAAAACGAATATTTAAAAAACTCAATTATCAAGTCACTCGATTGGATCGAATTAATTTTGGCGGACTTTCCAAAAAAAATATTAAAATAGGAAACTGGTGTCTTTTGAAAAAAAAAGAAATAGAAAATATTACTAAATAAATAATAATAATTATTCCATGAAACAAATAACCATTATTAATGGTCCTAATTTAAACCTTTTAGGAATAAGAGAACCTGAATTATACGGAAATGAAAATTTCTTAGATTATCTTAATAAATTAAAAAAAAAACTTTCTTATGAAATAGATATTAGTTATTATCAAAGTAATAGTGAAGGAAAAATTATAGACATTCTACAAAATGTAGGATTTAAATCGGATGGAATTCTACTTAACGCAGGAGCTTACTCTCATACATCTATAGGAATTTCGGATGCTGTAAAATCCATTTCCATTCCTGTCATAGAAATCCATATTTCTAACATTTATTCTAGAGAATCTTTTAGAAAAAAATCGTATCTTTCTCCTGTTTGCAATGGTACTATTTTTGGTTTTGGATTAAAATCTTATGAATTAGGAATTATAAGTTTTTGTTTATGATATAAAGATCATTTAATTTTTTGATGTATCGAATTATCTCATTAATTCCATATTTATTTTTAACGGATACTGTAAACCACATAGGCATAAAACAACCATTTTTATTCATTTTATTAATATAAAAAGAAATATTTTTATTAAAAAGTCTATAATTTTTTAATTTATCTATTTTTGTAAACACAATACAAAAACGCATTTTTGTATCATTTAATTTTTGTATGAAATTTAAATCGATTTCTTGTATAAGAAATCGACAATCTATTAATAAAAATGAAAAAACAATATTTTTTTTATGAAAAATATAATCTGTAATTAATTTTTGTGTTTTTTTTTTATTTTTTTTTACATAAAAAAATCCATAACCTGGAAAATCTATTAAATACCATTTATGATTTATTAAAAAATAATTTATGCCTTGTGTTCTTCCAGGGCAAGAAGAAATCTTCGCTATTTTTTTTTTAGCTATGCTATTTATTAAACTAGATTTTCCGACATTAGAACGTCCCATAAAAGCATATTCTGGAATATGATGATTATGATTTATGTCTTTAAAACTGCCTTTAAATTTTACAGAAAAAATTTTCATGATTAAAATCAAATTTAGAAAGCCATTTTTCCAATATATTTATGAATATTTTGGGGTGTTCCATCATCGGAACATGTCCACATTTATCTATCCAATATAATTCTGAATGAGGTAGTAATCTATGAAATTCTTTCGCTACTTCTGGAGGCGTGACATGATCTTGTTTTCCCCAAATTAAACAAATAGGTTGATGAATCACAGATAAATCTTTAGACATATTATATTTCATTGCACTTTTTGCCATATATAAAGTTTTAATTCCTTTTTTTTTATCATTTACAATATGAAAGACTTCATCAACTAATTCTTTGGTAGCTATATTAGGATCATAAAATACTTCTTGTGATTTTTTCCTAATATATTCATAATTTTCTCTTTTCGGAAAAGCATCTCCAAAAGCTTTTTCGAACAAACCGGAACTTCCTGTTAAAACTACAGAATGTACTAAATCTATTCTTTTTTTTGCTATGATTAAAGCAATATGTCCACCAAGAGAATTTCCTATTAAAGTCGCTTTTTTAATTTCTATTGCCATTAAAAATTGAGTGATATATTTAGATATATTATAGATATTAGTCAAAAACAATGGCATATTATAAAGAGGCAATGAAGGAATGATGACTTGATAACCTTTTTTTGGAAAAAAATCCAAAATAGCTTTGAAATTGCTTAACCCCCCCATTAAACCATGAAGCAAAATCAAAGGGTGACCTTTTCCTTTCTTTATATGAGGAAACTTTTTTTCTTTATGATCAATAAGATTAAGCATAACATCATAGAATTTTCTTTTTCCTTATTTTTTTTTATGTTTATGTTTTTATTTTTGACATTGTTTCTGAACAATAAAATAAGCTTCTTTAGCCGCAATTTCTTCTGATTTTTTTTTAGAAGAACCCTTTCCTTTAGTTTGAATTCCACATTTTGATATTGTACATTCAGATAAATAAATAATTTTATTTTTACTTGAATCTTCTCTAAAAGTTTTAAAGTTTATAAAAAACTTATTTTTTTGAGACCATTCTATAATCCATACTTTATAACTAAAAATTTCATTTTGTAACTTATATATATTTACATGAATATGTAAAATTTTTTTATGTATAAAATTTTCACACGCTTGATATCCTAACTCCAAATAAATGAATCCTATTAAAGCTTCAAGTGTATTCCCCAGTATATTATTATCAAATATCATAGATTTATCGGAAAAAATATTATCAATAGATAATTTCCTAGAAATTTCATTTAAATTTCTTCTACATACAATTTGAGATCGTATTTGAGTTAATTCACCTTCTTTTTTTTCAGGAAATTTTTCATACAAAAAATGTGATATGATAGAATTTAATATAGAATCGCCCAAAAATTCTAATCTTTGAAAATTAATAGAATAACTTTGATTAAAGTTTCTTTTTTTTGTAGAAAAACTATATATAAATGTTTCCTTTAAAAATTTTGTATTTTTAGGACAAAAACCTAATATTTTTATCAATACACTAATTAATACAGAATCGTTTTTTTTTTCAAAAAAAGTGCTATTATCAGATAACATTTATTTTTTTAAATAAAATACAAACATTATGTCCTCCAAAACCGAAAGTATTGCATATACTAATTTTGACTTCTTTTTTTATTGCTTGATTTGGAGTTAAATTAATTTTGGGGTCTATATTTTCATCTACATGAAACAAGTTTATAGTTGGAGGAATAATCCCTTTTGTTAAAGGAAGAATAGAAGCGATTGCTTCTATTGCCCCAGCAGCCCCTAATAAATGTCCCGTCATAGACTTTGTTGAATTAATATTTATATTATATATATTTTCATGAAATACTTCTTGAATAGCTTTTATTTCTGCAATATCTCCTAATCTGGTAGATGTTCCATGAGAATTAATATGATCTACTTTTTTAGATTCAATATTGGCATCTTGAATCGCAGATTTCATAGCTAAAACAATTCCTTTTCCTTCCGGATGAGGAGCTGTAATGTGGTAAGCATCACCAGACATTCCTACTCCTCCTATTTCAGCATATATATTAGCTCCTCTTTCTTGAGCATGTTTATATTCTTCAAGAATAAGACATCCAGCTCCTTCTCCTAACACAAATCCATCTCTATTTTCATCAAAAGGACGTGATGCTGTTTGATAATCTTCATTTCTTGTAGATAAAGCATGTAAAGCATTAAAACCACCTACTCCACTTTGTGTAATAGCGGCTTCAGATCCTCCAGTAACCATAATATCAGCTTTTCCTAAACATATTAGATGGTAAGCATCTACAATTGCATTAGAAGATGATGCACAAGCAGATACCGTAGCATAGTTAGGACCATGAAGTCCATAATTCATAGAAATAAAACCAGCAGTAATATCTATAAGCATTTTTGGAATAAAAAACGGACTAAATCTAGGATATTTTCCACCATGTACATAATCGGAAATAGATTCTTCTAAATTCAAAAGACCTCCAATTCCAGACGCCCAAATAACTCCTATTCTTTCTTTTTTTTCTTTTGAAAAATTGATTCCACTATTTTTTATCGCTTCTTCAGAAGAAATAATGCCATATTGTGCACAAGGATCTAATTTTCGTATTTCTTTTTTATTGAAAAAAATACTGGGATTATAATTTTTTAATTCACAAGCAAATTTAGTCTTATATTTTTTAGTATCAAAATAAGTAATAGGAGCACAACCATTTTTTCCGTGAACAAGAGAACCCCAAAATTCTTCAACAGTATTTCCGATAGGAGTAATAGACCCAATTCCAGTAACGACTACTTTTTTTAATTCCTCCATATACATAATAAATACATAAAATGCATTTGTTTCAATCCGTTTTTTTTTCTTCTTCGCTATTTTTTTCCATTAAAAGACTTTCTATAGCGTGTACGGCTTCACCTACTGTTGTGATTTTTTCAGCCTTTTCATCCGAAATACTAATATTAAATTCTTTCTCAAACTCCATAATAAGTTCTACTATATCTAGAGAATCTGCTCCTAAATCGTTAGTAAAACTAGCATTAGGAGTTATATCATTTTCTTCTATACTTAATTTTTCTACAATAAGAGCATTTACTTTGGATGCAATATCAGACATAGATTCATAATTTTTTTTATGATACAAAATTAGTAAACTTTTGTAAATCATATATAAATTTGCTTTAATCGTAAATAGTACATGATATATTATGATCTCTTTGTCTCTAGAAAATTATGGAATTTTTAATTCTTTATACAATTGGCAATTAACGCCTCATAAATTACAAAAAATTATTCTTCATAATAAAAT
Source organism: Blattabacterium cuenoti (assembly GCF_014251595.1). NCBI lineage: Bacteria > Pseudomonadati > Bacteroidota > Flavobacteriia > Flavobacteriales > Blattabacteriaceae > Blattabacterium > Blattabacterium cuenoti. Next base: position 567,570 of record NZ_CP059192.1, read on the forward strand.
GGGAGTAGAAACTGAATCCGGAGTTTTATCCGTAAAAACAGGTTTCTTCACTGGAAGATCTCCCAAAGATCGATTTATTGTAAAAGATAATATTACAAAATCAACAATTTGGTGGGATGAAAAATTCAATCAATCTTTTGATTCAGAAAAATTTGATGGATTATATCAAAAAGTAACCCAATATTTATCAGGAAAAACATTATATGTTCGAGATGGATATCTTTGTTCCGATAAACGTTATCAATTGAATGTTCGTTCTATTAGTGAATATCCATGGTCTGATCTGTTTATTTATAATTTATTTTTAAGATTTGAAAAGTTAGAAAAAATTATACCAGATTGGTTATTATTATGTGCTCCAGGATTTTTAGCCAATCCTGTAAAAGATGGGACACGAAATAAAAATTTTTCTATATTAAATTTTTCTAAGAAAATAATCCTAATTGGAGGATCAGGATATACAGGTGAAATTAAAAAATCCATATTTTCTGTTTTAAATTTTATACTTCCTATGTATAAAAATGTTTTTCCGATGCATTGTTCTGTAAATGTGGGGAAACATAAAAAAGACACAGCTTTATTTTTTGGTTTATCTGGAACAGGAAAAACTACTATTTCTAATGACATAAATAGAAATTTGGTAGGAGATGATGAACATGGATGGACTTATGATAATATTGTATTTAATTTTGAAGGAGGGTGTTATGCTAAAATATTGGGTATTTCTAAACAAAATGAACCTATGATTTATCATGCTATAAAAAAAGGAGCTCTATTGGAAAACGTAATTTTCAAAAAAAACACTAGAAAAGTAGATTTTTCGAATGACGCCATTACTCAAAATATAAGAGTAAGTTACCCTATTTATTTTATAAATAATATAGAGAAAAAACTATTATCTTCCAATATTAAAAATATTTTTTTTCTCACATATGATGCTTTTGGAGTATTGCCACCTATATCTAAACTGAATAAAACGCAATCTTCTTATTATTTTTTATTAGGATATACTTCTAAAGTTGCTGGGACTGAATTAAATATTCAACAACCAAAAGCAACTTTTTCTTCTTGTTTTGGAGCTCCATTTATGCCTTTACATCCCGTTCATTATACAAAAATGTTTATGAAAAAATTAGAGAATACTGAAATAAATGTTTGGATGGTCAATACGGGATTGATATCGGGAGGATATTCATATGGATATAGAATAAAATTAGATGATACACGTAAAATAATTCAAAGTGCTTTGAATGGTTCTTTATCAGAAGTTTCTTACGAAAAATATCCTATTTTTAATTTTCAAATACCAAAATATTGTCCAGGTGTATCTTATAATATATTGAACCCTAAATTTTTATGGAAAAATGAAAAAACATATCAAAATAAAGTGAAAATACTGGCAGAAAAATTTATTCGACATTTTGATATATATAGACAATATATAGACGAAGATATTTTATCTGGAGGGCCTATTTTAGAATAAGTAAAATTTTAAGTTTTTTTACAATAATGTTGTATACGTTTTTGAACATATTTTCCTAAAATATCAAACTCTACGTTTACAACATCATCGATCTTATTTAAATGAAGATTGGTTTTTTCATAAGTATAAGGAATAATAGATACGTTAAATATATATTGAGTACATGTTACTATAGTCAGACTTATTCCATTAATAGCAATAGAACCTTTTTCTACAACTACATAATCCAATTTTTTTTTAGATTTAAAAAAAAATAACCAACTTCCATTTCTATTTTCAATCTTAATAATTTTAGCAATTGTATCGATATGTCCTTGAACTATATGTCCATTTAACCTTTCATGTAATATTATTCCTCTTTCTAAATTTATTTCATCTTGAATCTTTAAAAAATTTAAATTCGTACATAATAAAGTTTCTTCAGAAGCTATGACTGAATAAGTTTTTTTATTGATATTCATAACACTTAAACATATTCCATTGTGACAAATACTTTGATTGATTTTAATTTCGTTATTTAAAAATGGATTATTGAAAGTGATATATAGATTGTTTTTTTCACGATTTATTTGATGCACTTTTGTAGTACATTCTACGATGCCAGTAAACATAAATAAATATAAATCATTAATAATCTTTTAAAATTAATTATATAATATGAATTATAGAAAAAAAAAAATTAAAGTGGGATTCACTACAGGAGACATTAACGGAATAGGAATAGAGATTTTTTTAAAAGTATGTTGTAAAAAAAATATTTTAGATTTTTTTACTCCAATATTATTTGGATCTACTAAATTATGTTTTTTTTATAAAAAAATTTTAAATATGGAAATCAATAATATACGAGAAATAAAAAATTTTAAAGAAGTGTCTGATTATAAAATCAATGTATTTAACATATGGAAAGAAGACATCAAATTTGAATCTATAAGAATTAATCATCCTGAATCCGGAAAATATCCTATTTTATCCTTAAAAAAAGCTGTAAAAGCTTTAAAAGAAGGAAAAATAGATGTACTTGTAACAGCACCAGTCAATAAAAAATGCATGAATTTTAAAAATTTTTCATTTATAGGTCATACTGAGTATCTACAAAATGTTTTAGAAGGAGAATCATTAATGTTGATGATTCATGACATTTTAAAAATTGCCTTAGTCACCAATCATTTACCCTTAAAAAAGATAAGTTCAGAATTAAATATAAAAAAAATAATAAAATCAATTAAAATTTTACATCAATCTATGATCATTGATTTTTCTGTAGAAAAACCTAAAATTGCGGTTTTAGGATGCAATCCTCATTCAAGTGATAATGGACTAATAGGAAATGAAGAAAAAACAAAAATTAAACCCGCTATTGATAATTTGTTTCAAAAAAAAGGATGGTTAATTTTCGGACCTTATTCTTCGGATAGTTTTTTTGGAAATCAAAGTTATATAAATTTCGACGCTATTTTAGCTATGTATCATGATCAAGGATTAATTCCTTTTAAAACATTAACTTTTAATCAAGGAGTTAATTTTACAGCTGGACTTTCTCACATACGAACATCTCCCGATCATGGAGTTGCTTATGATATAGCTAAAAAAGGAATCGCTAATGAAAATTCATTCGAGGAAGCCATCTTTCATGCTATAAAAATATTCAAAAATAGAAAAGAATATATGAAATTGAGTTCATCCAAATTATCATAAAATTATAACAACCATATTTTTTTTTACTTGTAAAATACCACCTAATATTTGAATTTCCTTTTTTTTTTTATCTTTTTCTAATTGTAATTTTAAAAAACCATTTTTTAATATAGAAATAAATGGAGCATGATCTTTCAAGATTTGAAAATATCCATAATAGCCAGGTGCTATAATAGAAATTATATCTCCTTGATACAAAATTTTACGGGAACTAATAATTTTTATTTTCATAAATTTATATCGATAACATTTTTTTTCCGCTTTCTATAACTTGTTCAATGGTTCCTTTTAAATTAAAAGCAGCCTCTGGCATATCATCTAACTCTCCATTGATTATCATATTAAATCCTTTTATAGTATCTTCAATTTTTACAAATTCGCCTTTTATTCCCGTAAATTGTTTTGCTACATGAAACGGTTGAGATAAAAATCGTTGAACGCGTCTAGCTCTAGAAACTATGAGTTGATCTTCTTCACTTAATTCTTCTATCCCAAGTATTGCTATAATATCTTGTAAAGAATTATATTTTTGCAAAATTTTTTTCACTCTTTGCGCACAATCATAATGATTTTCATTTATTATATCGGGAGACAAAATACGTGAAGTAGAATCTAAAGGATCTACTGCAGGATAAATTCCTAAGGATGCTATTTTTCTGGAAAGAACGGTAGTTGCATCTAAATGCGAAAATGTAATAGCAGGAGCAGGATCTGTTAAGTCATCTGCAGGAACATAAACCGCTTGTACTGATGTGATAGATCCTCTTTTTGTAGAAGTTATTCTTTCCTGCATAGCCCCCATCTCAGAAGATAAAGTCGGTTGATATCCGACGGATGAAGGAATTCTTCCTAATAACGCTGAAACTTCTGATCCAGCTTGAGTAAAACGAAATATATTATCCAGGAAAAATAATACATCTTGTCCTTTTTTTCCTTCTAAATATTGATCTCTATAATATTCAGCTAATGTGAGTCCGGATAAAGCAACTCTTGCTCTAGCACCAGGAGGTTCATTCATTTGTCCAAAAACAAAAGTAGCTTTAGACTCCTTCAAAGATTCTTTATCTACTTTAGAAATATCCCAATACCCTTTTTTCATAGATTCCAAAAAAGACTTTCCGTATTTTATAATTCCAGATTCCAACATTTCTCTTAATAAATCATTTCCTTCTCGGGATCTTTCTCCTACTCCTGCAAAAACAGATCGTCCACCATGTCCTTTTGCTACATTATTTATCAATTCCTGTATCAATACAGTTTTACCTACTCCTGCTCCACCAAATAATCCAATTTTACCCCCTTTGGGGTAAGGTTCTATTAAATCTATCACTTTAATTCCTGTGTACAAAATCTCTGTATCAGTAGATAAATCTACAAATGGAGGAGATTCACTATGAATAGGTTTAGTTTCGGATCGATCTATGTCTCCTAATCCGTCTATACAATCTCCTAAAACATTAAAAACTCTACCATTAATAGATTTCCCAACAGGAATACAAATTGGTTTATCTAATGCATAAACTTCTTGACCTCTTTTTAATCCATCTGTCACTTCCATAGAGATGCAACGAACATTTCTATCTCCCATATGTTGTTGTACTTCCAACACTATTTTATTTTTGTTATACGAGTCTATTTCTAAAGCATCATAAATTTTAGGAATATAAGATCCTTCTTTAAAAGAAACATCAATTACTGGTCCTATAATTTGAGTAATAATTCCCTTAAATTTTTTTTTATACATCATCTAGTCTTTTCTTTTTTTTAAAACATTTCTACAATTATATTTGCAATTGTAAATGTAAGAGAAAAAAAGACAAAAATTTTGAAAATTTATTCATTGATTGATGAATTTTCTTCTTTTTATCCATGTGTATTTACGCTTGGAATTTTTGATGGAGTTCATATAGGTCATCAAAAAATTATTCAAAATTTAATTTTGAAATCTCAAAAAAAGTATTCTTCTGTTTTACTTACTTTTCATCCACATCCAAAAGAAATATTACATTCTGATAAAGAATTTTTTTACTTAAATACTCTATCTGAAAGAATATCTCATTTGAAAAACATCGGAATAGAACACTTGATTATTCATCCTTTTACTATAAATTTTTCAAGATTAAAAGCAGAATATTTTTTAAAAAAAATCTTACAACCCAAATATAAAATTAAACAAATTATTACTGGATACGATTCTCATATTGGAAAAAATCAAGATAATTTTTATGAAGAATTAAAAAAACGATCTCATCGTTATGGAGTGAAAGTTCATTCAGTCACTCCTTATAAATTGAAAAAAAAAATAGTCAGTTCGACTTACATACGTGAATCTCTTTTATTAGGGAATATACAATGGGCGAATCAAGCTTTGGGGTATTTTTATACATTGTCTGGAAATGTGATCAAAGGAAAAGGAATAGGAAGAATGATGAATTTTCCAACTGCAAATTTACAAGTAGATTCTAAAAAATTAATACCTAAAAAAGGTGTTTATGCGGTAAAAATTAATTATTTAAATAATATGTATTTTGGAATGCTAAATATAGGAATTAATCCTACCATAGAAAAAGAAAATAAAAAAACAAAGATCGAAGTACATATATTCGATTTTTTTGAAAATATATATGGAAAAAAAATCAAAATTTTAATGATTCAAATAATACGTGAAGAAAAAAAATTTAATTCTATACAAGAATTGAAAAAACAAATATGTATAGATAAAAAAAATATACAAAAAATTTTTTCTTTTGAAAAAAAAAATAGATAAAATATTTCATCAGTGTATCTTGAAAAAGATCAATCATAAAATAATTTTTTTATCGAAGACTTCTATTATTATAGAATATATCAATAATAAATATAGTTCGAAATTTAGTTCTCAAACTCAATTTTTTACAATAGAAAAATTTTTTGAATTAATTTCAAAATTAAAAATTTTAGATAATCATTCAACACTCCTTTACTTTTTTTCTCTTTTAAAAAAAGAAGATTTTATAGAAAAAAAATTTCATGATTTTTTTAATTGGGGACCTAAAATATTAAATGATTTTCATAATATAGATTTCAACATGATTAATGTTGAAAATTTTTTTTCTTCTATTATCTCTACAGAAAAAATTAACAAATGGAATCTTGATTATTTAAAACAGGAAAAATTATTCTTTTGGGAAAAAATTCGTGAGTATTATTATATTTTACAATCTAAACTTTTAAAAAGAGGAATTGCTTATCATGGAATGCTTTTTAAAATAGCTATCTCTTATTTAGATTCTTTTTTACATAAAAATTTAAATACAAAAATTATATTATTTATTGATGATATTGCATTTAATAAATGTGAAAAAGTTTTAGCTAAAAAAATTATTCAACAAGGATTAGTTTATAATTTATGTGAAAAAAATGTTTCATTTTCAACTTTAGAATCTATAAATAAGAACAGTAATTATGAAATGCATTTGCAATATAATAATTTAAAAATTATTGGTGTTTCAAAAGAAATAGAACAAGTAAAAACTGTAGAGAATATTATATGTAAGTTGATAAAAAAAAATCAAAAATACCACAAAATACTTTTAATCCCAGGAGATCAAAATTTGACAATTCCATTAGTACATACTATAAAAAAATTAGGAATTAATATATCTTTTAACATAAATTATTCATTCAATAATATTTCTATTTATTATACTTTTTATTTCATATTGCAATTACTATTCAAAAAAGATAAATTCAAAAAATTTACTAGACAAGATGTTATACAAGTATTATCTAATGGATATATACAAAAATTTTTTTTAAAAAAAGATTCAATTTTTTTTAAAAAATTGAATATAGAAAATGATTCTGATTTTATTTGTGAAAAAAAAATAAAAAAATATTTACATAAAAATGATTTATGGATAATTTTTCAAATTCAAACTAATAATATCAAAATGATTCTTACAAGTCTTATTAGTTTTATTAGAAAGTTGAAAAAATTTTTAATAACCAACATTAAAAAACATTTTTTGGAATTACAATTTATTTTTCAATTAGAAAGTTATATACAAAAATTAAAAATCATAGTTAGAAAAAATAAAAATTTATCTTTAAAAATCAATGATTTGTTGAATATATATGAACAATTTACTCAAACAGGAAATATACGATATATATATAAAAATAGAAGAGGATTATATGTAACGGGTTTTACTGATATTTTTTACAAAAATTTTGATGTTGTGATTATTACATCCTTTAATGAAGGAGTAATTCCTCCAAATCATAATCATAATTGTTCTTTCATTCCCTTTGATATAGGTCAAAAATTACAAATCAATAACACCAATGAAAATTTTTATTTTGATCATTTAACAAGAATTATTCAATTTTCAAAACAAATATATTTAATATATAAAGATCAACCGGATGAAATTAATTCTGGAGAAAAAAGTCGTTTTATTCATAGAATAGAAATAAATTCTAAAATTTCATCAAATTCATCCGAAAGAATCAAAAAAACATTTTTTCCTATAAGTTCTAAAAAATTACCTATTGTAATTCATAAAACAAAATCTATAATTCAATGTTTACATAAATTAATTCATACAGGGTTATCTCCTTCTTCTATTCATTTATACAATTATAATCCTATTTTATTTTATTATAAGAAAATACTAAAGTTAAATGAACCAGAAAAAACGTCTTACAAAAAAAAAGTAGGAAAAATTATCCATGAAATATTAAAAATATTATATGATCCTATAAGAGGAAATTTGATAACCATCGATTATATACATAAAATGAAAAAGAATTATGAATCTGTTATAAAAAATATTTTTTTAGAAAAAAAAGAAATTATTGAAGGAAATAATATGTTTTTTTATTATGTCATCAAAAATTATGTAGAAAATTTCATTTCATGGGATGAAAAATTTGTGAAAAACGGACATAAAATTATTCTAAAAGAAGTGGAAATAAAAGTATCTTCGATATTAAATATCGGATCAAAAAAGGTTAATTTACATGGGATTATAGATCGTATTGATGAATATGATGGGACTCCTCGTATTCTTGATTATAAAATAGGATTTTCAAAAATTAAAGAAATTAATATTTCTTTCAAAAATATTGATACCATTTTTTATGATCCATATTTTTCAAATACTATGCAATTACTTATTTATGTTTATTTATGGTTTCAATCATTTAAAGAAAGTAAAAAAAAATCTCCGATTATAGGCATCATTTCTCCCGAAATGAATGGAGATATATTACAAGTTCCTATAAATATTTTTTGTGTTCAAGAAAAAAATATCACATATGAAAATTATAAAACCAATGTTCTTCCATTTCTTATCAAAAGAATTTCTGATATATTAGATCCTAATATTCCTATTATAGAAAAAACTTATTGATTTGTAATATATCTATCTATATAATCACCTACTTCTTCAGTAGAAGAAGATGATTTTGAATCACTCATAATATCTAGTGTAGATACTTCTTTTTCAAGAGAACTTTTAACAGCTTCTTCTAAAAGTTTTTTTTCTTGATGCATTCCGAAATACTCTAACATCATAGAACCTGAAAGAATAGATCCTAAAGGATTTGCTATATTTTTTCCTTTTGCTTTAGGATAAGATCCATGTATAGGTTCAAACATCGATTTATCGTATCCTATAGAAGCTGAAGGTAATAATCCTAAAGAACTTGTTAAAACACTTGATTCATCTGAAATAATATCTCCAAACATATTATCCGTTAAAATAATATCAAATCTATTAGGATTCATAATAATTTGCATAGAGGCATTATCTATATACAAAAAATCTAGAAGAATATCTGGATAATCTAATGATATTTTTTTAATGACTTCTCTCCACAATCTAGAAGTTTCTAACACATTAGCTTTATCCACTAATGTTACTTTTTTCTTACGATAAATAGCGGCTTTAAAAGCCATTTCGCCAATTCTTTCAATTTCGGATTTAGAATATATACAATAATCATAAGCTTTTTCTTCATTTTTATAACGACCTTTTTTTCCAAAATAAATTCCTCCTGTTAATTCTCGATATATAATAAAATCAACTTGATTTAAAAATTCCTTTTTGATAGGAGATTTGTCTAATAATTTAGGATAAATTACTATAGGACGAATATTACAATATAAATTCATTTTTTTTCTGAGTTTCAATAAGCCATCTTCAGGTCTCATTCCTCTTGGATTATGATCATATTTAGGATCTCCTATACAACCAAATAAAACAGCATCTGTTTTTAAACAAGAATCTATAGTTTCTTTTGGCATAGGGTCTCCTAATTTTTTTATAGCTTCAGATCCAGCTAATATATATTTATAATGAAATTCATGTCCATATTTTCTAGCTATAGAATTTAAAACTTTTATGGTTTGTTTTATAACTTCAGGTCCAATTCCATCTCCTTCTATGACAGAAATATTTTTTATCATACTAAAAAAAATTTTCTATTTTTTTCAAAATTTTCTACATCATTTTTAATAGAAACTAAAAAATCTATATCATCATAACCATGGATGAAACAATTTTTCTTATATGGATGTATATAAAATGTATCAAATTCTCTTGTTTTTAATATTGTAACTTTTTGATTAATTAAATCAACTTTTATTTTAACTTTAGGATCTTTTTCAACTACGTTAAACAATTTTATTAAAAAACATTTGGATACTTCTACAGTTAATAATCCATTGTTTAATGCATTTTCCTTAAAAATATCAGCAAAAAAACTAGATATTATAACCCTAAATCCATAATCAAAAATAGACCATGCAGCATGTTCACGACTAGATCCACAACCAAAATTTCTTCCTGACAAAAGAATTTTTCCATGAAAATTAGAATTATTCAATATAAAATTTTTATTTAAAGAACCATCCTTTTGATAACGCCAATCCATAAAAAGATTTTTTCCACATTCTTTACGTTTAATTTCCTTTAAAAAACGAGCAGGTATAATTTGATCTGTATCAACATCTTCTATAAATAATGGAACAACCTGACTAATTAATATCGTAAACTTTTTCATGAATATATTTATTAACATCTACTATTTTACCTTCAATAGATATAATTGCAGCAGTCAAAGGACTAACCAATAAAGTACGAGATCCTGGTCCTTGTCTTCCTTCAAAATTTCTATTAGATGTGGAAACACAATATTCTCCTGCAGGAATTTTATCATCATTCATTCCTAAACAAGCAGAACACCCTGGTTGACGAAAATCAAATCCAGATTCTTTAAAAATTTTGTCTAATCCTTCTTTTTTCACTTGTCTTACAACTTGATTTGATCCAGGAACAACCATAACTTGTACATGATTTGCTTTTTTTTTTCCTTTTATTATAGAAGCGACCAATCTTAAATCTTCTATTCTAGAATTGGTACAACTTCCTATAAAAATATAATTAATGATTTTTCCTATCAAAAATTCGCCGGAAGAAAACCCCATGTAATTAAGAGATTTACAATCCTTCTTCAAATAAGGAATTCTTTCAAATATTTTTATGGACATTCCAGGATTTGTTCCATATGTAATCATAGGTTCAATATTTTCAGCATTTAATATATGTTCTTTGTCAAATATTTTATTCTTATCCGTTTTTAAAGATTTCCAATATTCTATAATATTCTTTTCTTTGACTCTTTTGAATTCTTTACATTTTTTTACATAATCAAAAGTGATTTGATCTGGAGATATCAATCCACCTTTTGCTCCCATTTCAATACTCATATTACAAATAGTCATTCTTCCTTCCATACTCATTTTTTTTATAGTGGAACCTGTGTATTCTATAAAATATCCAACTCCAGCATTCACTCCTAATTTTGATATTATATATAAAATAACATCTTTTGGAGTCACTCCTTTTTTTAAATTTCCATTTATTTGAATTCTCATTTGTTTAGGCTTGGATAATAATAAACATTGGCTAGCCATAACCATAGAAACTTGACTAGTTCCAATTCCAAAAGCTATACAACCAAATGCTCCATGTGTAGATGTATGACTATCTCCACAAACAATTGTCATACCAGGCATAGTATGTCCTAACTCAGGACCAATGACATGAACAATTCCATTATTTTTATCTCCTAATCCATATAATGTGATTCCAAATTTATTACAATTTTTTGTTAATAAGTTAATTTGTCTTTTAGATAAAGGATCTAAAATAGGTAAATGCTGACGAATTGTAGGAACGTTATGATCTGCTGTTGCTATAATTTGACGGGGTCTAAAAACAGATAAATTTCTTTTTTCTAACTCCATAAAAGCCTGAGGACTTGTTACTTCATGTATATAATGTCTATCTATATAAATAACATATATTTCATTTTCTAATTTTTTAACAATATGCGATTCCCAAATTTTATCAAATAATGATTTTAACATTTTATACTACATTGATTCTTATATTATTGCTATTTGTATTATTGGTATGTAAGACTTGATTATTTTTTTCCTTATTCAAATTCGCTTTTTTTAATATTGTTTTTAATTCCATATCAGTAATTTCTTTTTTTTTATCTGCATACTTTAAAAAAATAGAATAAACTAAATCTAAAGCATTTTGATTTAAAAAATACCCTAATTTTTTGTATCGATAAGCTAAAGCAGATCGACCACTTCTAGCTGTAAGAATTATTGAAGATTTATCTATTCCAACGTCTTTTGGATTAATACTTTCATAAGTCTCCCTTTTTTTAATGATTCCATCTTGATGTATTCCAGAAGAATGAGAAAAAGCGTTAATTCCTACTATAGCTTTATTAGCTTGAACTTTCATTCCCGTACATTCTGATACCAAATTGCTAATAGAAGCTATTAATTTTGTATTAATATTAGTAAATAAATTGAGATGAGAATTTTGTTTTATAATCATAACTATTTCTTCTAAAGAGGTATTTCCTGCTCTTTCTCCAATCCCATTAATTGTGCATTCGACTTGATTCGCTCCGTACATAATACCGGTTAATGAATTAGCTGTAGCTAATCCTAAATCATTATGACAATGAGTCGATAATATAATTTTATGAATTCCTTTCACATTTTCTTTTAAAAAACGTATTTTATTTCCATATTCTTCAGGTAAACAATATCCTGTAGTATCAGGTATATTAATTACAGTTGCTCCATATTTAATTACATTTTCACAAACTTTTGCCAGAAAAATATTTTCTGTACGACCTGCATCTTCGGCATAAAATTCAACATCTTCTACAAATTTTTTGGCATATTTAACCGCATGTATGGCTCTTTCTATAATTTTTTCTGGAGTGCTATTAAATTTATAACGAATATGACAATTTGAAGTTCCGATTCCAGTATGAATTCTTGGTCTTTTAGCCGATTGTAATGATAAGCCCGCTGTTTCTATATCCTTATCGACTGCTCTAGATAGAGCACAAATTATAGTATTGGAAACTGATTTACAAATTTCTTGAACAGATTGAAAATCTCCTGGACTTGAAGTAGGAAATCCAGCTTCTATAACGTCTACACCCAAAAGTTCCAATTTTTTGGCTATTATTACTTTTTCTTTAGTGTTTAATTTGCATCCTGGAACCTGTTCTCCGTCTCGCAAAGTTGTATCAAAAATTTGTATTCTTCTTTTTTCCATTTTCCATATTATTGGATGATTTTCATCAAAACTATTTTTTACAAAATAAAAATAGAAATAAATTATTATAATATTTACAATATATAATTGTTCAAATTATTTCATATTTTTCTATTAATCAAAGCAAATATCATCATTATACTACAATGCCTAGTTACAATAATAATCAATCAGATCATCTTTTTTTATTAATTCAAACTTTATCGAAATCTGAAAAAAGAAATTTTAAACTTTATACAAATCGTATAAAAAAAAATAAACATGCTAAATTCATAAAACTATTCGAAATCATGAACAAAATGAGTTCTTATAGCGAAAAAAAAATATTAGAAAATACCCCTATAAAAAAAGAACAATTATCTAATATGAAAGCTCATTTATATAAACAAATTTTAATTAGTCTTAAAAAATTACAACATACTGTAGAAAATCATGATATACAAATACGCGAATATTTAGATTTTTCTAAAATATTATACAATAAAGGTTTATATATACAAAGCTTAAAACTACTAGGAAAAGCAAAAATTATTGCTAGATATTATGAATCCAATACTATTCTTTTAGAATTAGTAGAATTTGAAAAAATGATAGAATCTCAACATATAACTAGAAGTAAAAGCCTTTATTCTAGATCTGAAGAATTATCCTCAGAATCAAAAGAATTAATTGAAAAAATTAAATGTAATGATGCGTTATCTAGTCTTTCTTTAGAATTATATGGTTTATATTTAAAAGTAGGATATGTAAGAAATGAAAAAGACAAAATATTTATAGAAACATATTTTCGTACAAATCTTCCAAAGTTTGATATGGATAAACTTAGTTTTTACGAAAAATTATTTTTATATCAAGCTCAAGTATGGTATCATTATATTCGACAAGATTTCATAATGTGTTATAGATCATCTTATAAATGGGTAGAGTTATTTCAAAATCATACGAAATCTAAAAAAATAGCTCCAGTAATCTATTTAAAAGGATATCATTATTTGTTAGATACCTTATTTTATTTAAATCATTATTCAAAATTTATTCATGTATTAAAAAAATTTGAACAAGAAGTACAAAATGGAGAAATATTAATAAATGGAAATACGAAAGTATTAATTTTTATGTATACATATACTAATCGTATTAATAAACATTATATGGAAGGAAGCTTTTCAGAAGGAGTTAAAAAAGTAATACCATCATTATTTATAGAATTTAATAAAATTTTTAATCGTTTAGATTCTCATTATATTATGATTCTTTATTATAAAATTGCTTGTTTATATTTTGGTAGTGGAGATAATAAAAATACAATTCGGTATTTGTCAAAAATTATAGAAAATAAAAAAAAAAATTTACGACAAGATTTACAATGTTTTGCTAGACTTTTACATTTAATTGCGTGTTACGAAAGTGGATTGGATGAAAATATGGATCAAAAAATTAAATCTACATATAAATTTTTTATTCAAATGGATGATTGGTATATTGTACAAAAAAAAATTATTCATTTTTTTCAAAATTTGGGAAATGTATATCCACATCAAATTAAAAACCAATTTAAAAAACTGAGAGATAAATTAGTTAAATATTACGATCATCCTTATGAAAAAAGAACTTTTTTGTATTTAGATATTATTTCTTGGATAAATTCAAAAATAGAAAACAAATCTGTAGAATCGATTATAAAAGAAAAATTTTTAAAAACAATCAAGAATAAAAAATTATTTAATTCAATAAAAATATCACTCTAAAAAAAAGAATCATAAAATATGAAAAAATAAAATGAATTAAAATTTTCCGTAAAAAAAATAAATTTAAAACATGATAACAATCAATAATAAAATAAAAAAAAATACAAATACTAAAAAATAATTTTAGTATACAACACAATATATAACTATATGTAGTATAGTTATATTTTGAAGCAAACAAAAAAAATACAAAAAACAGACTATTCATAGGTAATAATAAAATATATATTTTTAATACAAAAGGAAAATATGTTTTAAAAATATAATTGATGAAAATGAGATCAGTTAAACTAAATAAGAAAGTAAATAAATTGTATTTTACGATTTTTTTTATCATAATCTAATAATTTAAAATTACGATTATTTATCCTATGCAAAATATTATTGATGAACTCTCATGGAGAGGTTTGATAAAAAACAAAGTTCCTGGTATAGAAAATCAATTAAAAAAACCTACGACTATGTATATAGGTTTTGATCCGACATCTGATTCTTTACATTTAGGAAATCTTTTAGCTATTATTATATTAATTCATTTTCGAAGAAAGGGACATAAATCTTTAGCATTAATTGGTGGAGCAACAGGTTTGATAGGAGATCCTTCTGAAAAAAAAGATCAAAGAATCTTTTTAAGTAAAAAAATTTTGCATAAAAATACAGAATCTATCAAAAATCAAATATTAAA
This sequence comes from Blattabacterium cuenoti, assembly GCF_014251595.1. NCBI lineage: Bacteria > Pseudomonadati > Bacteroidota > Flavobacteriia > Flavobacteriales > Blattabacteriaceae > Blattabacterium > Blattabacterium cuenoti. The sequence goes on from NZ_CP059192.1 coordinate 582,831, forward strand.
ACTTTTTAGTTTTTATTCAGAAAAAATAGAATTGGTCAATAATTTTGATTGGATTCAAAATATTTATTTTATAGATTTTATTCGTGAAATAGGAAAATATTTTACTGTAAATAACATGATGTCTAAAGATTCTGTCAAAAAAAGAATTAATAACAAAAAAAATGGAATATCCTTCACGGAATTCTCTTATTCTATTATACAAGGATATGATTTTTTATATTTGAACCAAATAAAAAATTGTCAATTACAAGTTGGAGGATCTGATCAATGGGGCAATATCACTACAGGTATAGAATTAATTCGTAAAAAAATAGGAAAAAAAGCGTATGGTTTTACTTTTCCTTTAATCATAAAATCTAATGGAATTAAATTTGGAAAAAGCGAAAAAGGAGAAAATATATGGTTAGACAAAAAAAAAACATCTCCATACAAATTTTATCAATTTTGGATAAACATTTCTGATTTTGAAATTGAAAAATATATAAAAATATATACTTTTTTTTCTAAAGAAAAAATTGAAAATTTAATTTTAGAACATAGAAAACATCCCAATAAAAGATTATTGCAGAAAAAATTAGCCCATAAAATTACAGAATGGGTTCATGGAAGTGAAATTACCAAAAAAATTATAAAAATTACGAATATATTATTTGAAAAAAATAATGAAGCTTTTCAATTATGGGATGATAAGACTTTTATTTCTATATATAATCATATTCCACATATGCTTCTATATTATGAAGAATTTGAAAAAGGAATTTTTTTATTAGATCTTTTAAAAAAAAGTGGTTTTTTTTCTTCCAAAAGTGAAGCAAATCGTGCTTTAAAAACAAATTCAATTCATTTAAATCAAATTCTTGTGAAAGAAAATATTCTGATTCAAAAAGAAAACATAGTAGAAAAAAAATATATTTTATTAAAATTTGGAAAAAAAGAATTTTTTATTATAAAAATTGAATAAATTTAATATCCGAAATATTTTAATTTTTTATAATCATATCGCCAACTATTACAAACTTTTACAAAAAATTTTAATTTTATTTTTTTTTTGAAAAAAAATTCGATGCTTTTTATCGAAAAAAATTTCAATTTTTTAATAGCATTTCCTTTTTTTCCTATTAATATTCCTTTTTGAGAATCTCGCTCTACATATATATAAGATAATATATCTATAAAAGTATTTTTATCCTGAAAAAGTTTTGTGTGAATTTCTACGGAATAAGGAATTTCTTTTTGATAGAAAAAAAATATTTTTTCTCTAATGATTTCATTGACAAAAAAATATTCCGCTCTATTAGTTAAATAATCTTTTGGATAATAAGGAGGATGATTAGATAATAAAGATTTAATTTTGTTCATTAATAGATCTTGATTCATTCTTTTTAATGCAGATATTGGTAATATTTCTGAATCAGGGAATAATCTGTGCCAATAATTTACAGTATGAGATAATGAACATTTTCCATATTTTTTTTCTATTTTATCTATTTTATTAATCAATATAATAATGGGAACATTTTTGTTTTTTTTTTTGAAAATATAATTGAATATTGAAACATCTTCAAATTTTCCTATTTCTGTAGTTAATAAAATAATATCAGCATCTTCTAATGATTTTTCTACATATTGCATCATAATTTTTTGCATGGGATAAATAGGATCAATCATTCCTGGAGTATCTGAAAATATAATCTGAAAATTAAATTCATTAATAATTCCCAATATTCTATGACGAGTCGTTTGTGGTTTATTTGTGATGATAGAAAGTTTTTCTCCTACAAGAGAATTCATTAAAGTCGATTTTCCTACATTAGGAGCACCTATAATATTAACAAATCCGGATTTATGAATCACTTTATGTTATATATTTAAATATTTTCAATTTTTTCTGATTGTCTGAATACAATTCCTTGTTCTTTGAAATAATCTATTAAAATTCTATGATTTTTTTGTATTTTACCTTTTATAATCTCTTTAGATAGATTGTTTAAAATATCATGTTGAATTACTCTTTTTAAAGGTCTAGCTCCAAAATGAGGATCATACCCTTTTTCTGATAAATATTCTATAGCTTCATTAGTCAATTCTATATAAACATTTTTTTTATGATATAACAATTCTCCAAATTTTTTCATTTGTAATTTAACAATATCTTTTATCTCTTTTCTAGAAAGAGGTTTAAATAAAATGATCTCATCTATACGGTTAATAAATTCAGGTCTTACAATATTTTTTAACAAATCTATTAAAGCTTTTTTTGTTGCCGACATTCTATTATAAGAAATTTCTTGATCTAAATTTTCCTGTATTATATCTGATCCTATATTAGAAGTCATAATAATAATAGTATTTGTAAAATTAACTGTTCTTCCTTTATTATCAGTTAACCTCCCATCATCCAAAATTTGTAAAAGAATATTAAAAACATCTGAATGAGCTTTTTCGATTTCATCCAATAAAATGACACTATAAGGATGTCTACGTATCGCTTCTGTTAATTGACCACTTTCATCATAACCTATATATCCAGGAGGAGCCCCTATAAATCTACTTACAGAATGACGTTCTTGATATTCACTCATATCTATACGAACCATATTATTCTCATCATCGAATAAATATTCTGATAAAGTTTTAGCTAGTTCTGTTTTTCCCACTCCTGTGCTCCCCATAAAAAGAAAAGATCCTATAGGTTTTTTTTCATCTTGTAATCCTGCTCTAGAACGACGTATTGCGTTTGCTATAGATTGAATGGCATCATTTTGTCCAATAACTCTTTTATGTAATTCTTTTTCCAAAAATAATAATTTTTCTCTTTCACTTTTCAACATTTTAGTAACCGGAATTCCAGTCCATTTAGATACTACTTGGGCAATATCTTCTCTATAGACTTCTTCTTGTATCATTTTTTTTCCCTTATCTTCTTGTTTTTTTAATTCATTTTCTAATGCTTTAACTTTATTTTCTTCTTCTTTTATTTTACCATATCTTAATTCTGCTACTTTTCCATAATCCCCTGATCTTTCTGCTTGCTCCGATTCAAATTTATAATTTTCTATTTTATCTTTAGCTTTTTGAATTCTTTCCACTAAATCTTTTTCATTTTGCCACTGGTTTTGCAATTGCATTCTTTCTTCACTTAATTTAGATAATTCTTTTTTTAAAGGAATTAATTGTTTTTCATCATTTTCTCTTTTTAAAGCTTCTATTTGTATTTCCATATGCATAATTTTTCTATGCAAAACATCCAATTCTTCTGGTTTTGAATTTATCTCCATTCTCAACCTAGAAGCAGCTTCATCTACAAGATCAATGGCTTTATCTGGTAAAAAACGTTCATTAATATAACGTTTGGATAATTCTACAGCTGCTATAATGGATTCATCTTTTATTCTGACTTTATGATGACTTTCATATTTTTCTTTAATACCACGTAATATAGATATTGCATCATTGATAGATGGTTCGTCAACGTATACTTTTTGAAATCTTCTTTCTAAAGCTTTATCTATTCTGAAATATTTTTGATATTCATTTAAAGTTGTCGCTCCTATAGCTCTAAGTTCTCCTCTAGCTAATGCTGGTTTTAAAATATTAGCAGCATCCATAGCTCCTTCTCCTCCTCCTACTCCAACTAAAGTATGGATTTCATCAATAAATAAAATGATTTCTCCATTTGAGGAAGTAACTTCTTTGATTACAGCTTTAAGACGTTCTTCAAATTCTCCTTTATATTTAGCTCCTGCAATAATAGAAGCCATATCCAAAGAAAATACTTGTTTATTTTTTAAATTATCTGGAATATCTCCACTAATAATACGATGAGCTAACCCTTCAGCAATAGCGGTTTTACCCACTCCGGCTTCCCCAATCAATATTGGATTATTTTTTGTTCTTCTAGATAATATTTGCAAAACCCTGCGTATTTCTTCATCACGTCCAATAACAGGATCTAATTTTCCTTTATAGGCCCATTCATTTAGGTTTTTTGCATATTTATCTAAAGAATTATAGGAATTTTCTGCTGTAGAAGAAATTACTTTTCCATTTTTTTTTCTTATATTTTCAATAACTTCTTTTATTTTTTTTTCCGTTATTCCTTGGTTTCTTAATAATTGTGAAGTGTGGTCTAAAGTCATAAAAATTCCGTAAAAAATATGCTCGATAGAAATAAATTCATCCTTTAATGTATTTGCATAATTTTCTGCAATATTTAACATTTTTGTCACATATGAACTAAAATATTGAGTCAAAGGTTTACTAAGTATTTTGGGATAAGTAGAAATAATACGATCTAAACCTAGAATTATTGATTGACTATTTACTTTTAACTTTTTTAAAATAAAAGGAATGATATTTTCTTCAATTTTTAATACTGATTTTAAAATATGTGCATTTTCTATGGATTGTTGATTATTATTTAATGCAATATGTTGTGCTTCTTGTATTACTTCCTGTGATTTAATCGTAAACTTATTATAATTCATGTAAAAATGAAATTGTTATTTTCATAATATAAAAAAAATTTTGTGATCATAATAGTTGTAAAAACTAATTATTTCAAATATTTTCGCATTATGATAAAAAAAGAAGAAATACAATCTATTTCAGAAAGAATTCATAAAATTTATGATATTCTAAAAATAGATAAAATGAAAAAACATATAAATCAAGAGCAAGAAAAAATATCAAATCCTAATTTTTGGAAAAATTATAATGAAACATCTAAAAATTTTATCAAATCCATTCATAACATGAAAGAATGTATAAAAGATTTTACGGAATTAAAAAATGCTTTTGAAGAATTAAAAATGATATTTTCTTTCTCCCAAGAAGAAAATATAGAAAAAGAATTTAAAATTCAATTACAAAAAACTAAGAAATTACTTTCAAGTATAGAATTCAAAAATATTCTTTCAGAAAAGGAAGACTCTTTTAATGCTATATTGCAAATTTCTTCTGGAGCTGGAGGAACTGAAAGTTGTGATTGGACTTCTATGTTAATGAGAATGTATTCCATGTGGGCAGAAAAAAAAAATTTTTTTGTTAAAATAATACATCATGTATCTGGAGATATTACTGGAATCAAATCTGTTACTTTAGAAATCAATGGGCTTTATGCTTTTGGATATTTAAAAGGGGAAAATGGAGTACATAGATTAATTCGTATATCTCCGTTTGATAGTAATTCTAAACGTCATACTTCTTTTTCATCTGTATATATTTATCCCATGATTAATGATCATATTAATATAGATATTAAAATATCAGATATACAATGGGAAACCTTTCGTTCTAGTGGAGCAGGAGGACAAAATGTTAATAAAGTAGAAACAGGAGTAAGATTACGTCATTATCCTACAGGAATTATTATAGAAAATACAGAATCTCGTTCTCAAACACAAAATAGACAAAAGGCTTTACAATTATTGAAATCTAGATTATTTGAAATGGAAAGAGTCAAAAGAAATGAAAAAAAAGAAAAAATAGAATCTCAAAAAAAAAAAATAGAATGGGGTTCTCAAATACGAAATTATATTATGCATCCTTATAAATTGGTGAAAGATCTAAGAACCGGTTATGAAACTACAAAAATACAATCTGTCATGGATGGGGAAATAGACCTATTTTTAAAAAAATTTTTAATATATAATTATAATAAAGAAAATAAAAATACAAATTAAATTTTCTTACTTCATATTCAATGAAAATCCGTTATGCTGATCTTATAGATCAAACTTTTGATTTTCCCACTGAGGAATTTTCTATAAAAAATAATTTTTTAGAATTTCATGGAATTCCATTAATAGATCTTATAAAAAGATATGGAACCCCATTAAAATTTACATATTTACCGAAAATATCTAATAATATACAAAAAGCTAAAAAATGGTTTGAAAAAGCTATTCGTTCCAACCAATACAAGAACAAATATACTTATTGTTATTGTACGAAAAGTTCTCATTTTTCTTTTGTATTAGAAGAAGCTTTGAAAAATAATATTAGTATTGAAACTTCATATGCGTATGATATAGAAATTGTAAAAAATCTTTATCAAAAAGGAAAAACCACTAAAAATATTGAAGTTATATGCAATGGATTTAAAACTGAAAACTATATTGAAAATATATCAAAACTTATAAATAACGGATTCTATAATACGATCCCAATATTAGATAATTCAGACGAATTAGAAAAATTAAGTTTAGTTATTAATTATCCTTTCAAATTAGGTATACGTATTGCTTCTGAAGAAGAACCTAAATTTGAATTTTATACTTCTAGATTAGGAATTGGATATAAAGATATTATTGTTTTTTATTTAAACAAAATAAAAAATAACCCTAAAGTCGAATTAAAAATGTTACACTTTTTTATTAATACAGGAATAAAAGATACTGCTTATTATTGGAACGAACTTTTCAAATGTTTACATATTTATGCTCAATTAAAAAAAATAGCCCCAGAATTAGAAATTCTAAATATAGGAGGAGGATTCCCCATTAAAACATCCATGTCTTTTAAATACGATTATGAATATATGATCAATGAAATTGTTTATCAGATCAAACAATTTTGTCAAGAAGAAAATATTTCAGAACCTCATATTTACACAGAATTTGGAGCTTATACAGTAGGAGAAAGTGGAGGTATTTTATATCAAATACTTAATCAAAAACGTCAAAATGATAGGGAAAAATGGAATATGATCGATAGTTCTTTTATGACGACACTTCCTGATACTTGGGCAATAAGCCGTAGATTTATTATGATGGCAATTAATCGTTGGAATGATTGTTATGAAAGAGTTTTTTTAGGAGGATTAACATGTGATAGCGATGATTATTATAATTCAGAACAACATATGAATGCAATATATCTTCCTTGTTTTCAACAAAAAATTCCGCTTTATATTGGATTTTTTAATACTGGAGCTTATCAAGATACAATCAGTGGGTATGGTGGGGTTCATCATTGTTTAATTCCTCAACCTATTCATGTATTGATAGATCATGATGAAAAAAATAATTTTGTATATAAAATATTTCGTCAATCACAAAGTCCGGAAGAAATTCTAAAAATATTAGGTTATTGAAATTTTATCATCAAAAAAAAACTTTTGCAGGAATCCCTGAAAAATATGCAACATTGGATAAATCTAAAATTGTACTTATTCCTGTTCCATATGATTATACTCAAACATGGAAAAAGGGATCTAAAAAAGGGCCTAAAGCTTTTTTATCTGCATCAGAACACATGGAATTATATGATATTGAAACTAATTCAGAAGTATATAGAAAAGGAATTTTTGTTGTTCCCTCTATTATAAATTCTTCAACATCTACAAAAAAAATGATTAAAATAGTATATAATCTTACAAAAAAATATCTTAATCAAGAAAAATTTATAACACTTATAGGAGGGGATCATTCAATATCAATCGGTACTATTAGAGCTATTGGAGAAAAATATACAAATTTAAGTATTCTTCATATGGATGCACATACCGATTTACGTCCTATATATAAAGGAAGCCCTTATAATCATGCTTGTTCTATGTATGAAGCTTCTCAAAAACATTCTTTAATACAAATAGGAATTCGTAGTATGGATATTACAGAAAAAAAATACATTCAAAAAGGAAATATATTTTATATGCATGAAATTCATAAAAATGATTTATGGATGAAAAAAGCTGTTTTTAAATTATCTGATACTGTATTTATCAGTATAGATATAGATGTTTTTGATCCTAGTATAGCGCCTTCGACAGGGACTCCAGAACCAGGAGGATTATATTGGTATACTACACTAAAATTTTTGAAAAAAGTTTTTAAAAATAAAAATGTAATAGGATTTGATATTGTTGAACTTTTACCTAATCAAAAAGAATCTTCGACAGATTTTCTAGCTGTAAAACTTTATTATAAATTACTATCATATAAATATATAAATATGAACTAATTAATATGAATCAAAAAATTATTATAGCTATAGATGGATATTCTTCATCTGGTAAAAGTACTTTAGCAAAAGCCATTTCTAAAAAATTAAAATATAAATATATAGATAGTGGAGCTATCTATAGAAGTATAGCTTTATTTGCAATTCGAAAAAAAATTTTTGATAGTGATTTATGGAATACACAAAATTTTATTTCTCTTTTAAAAGAAATAAATTTAAAATTTAAATGGAACAAAAAATATAATCGAACAGATATTTTTTTAAATGAAGAAAATATTCAATCTAAAATTAGATCAGAAAAAGTAACAACTAAAGTCAGTTTAATAGCTCAACTTCCGGAAGTTCGAGAAAAATTAACTTTTATGCAAAGAAATATTGGAAAAAATAAAGGAATTGTTATAGATGGAAGAGATGTAGGTAATTATGTATTTCCTAAATCAGAGTTAAAAATATTTATGAAAGGATCTATAGAAATTCGTTCTTATAGAAGATATCAAGATCTAAAAAAAAGAGGAGAAGAAGTATCTTATGAAGAAGTCAAAAAAAATCTAATATATAGAGATATAATGGATACTTCACGAAAGATTTCTCCATTAAAAAAGTCTGCAGATTCTATAGAAATAGACAACACATTCATGAGTATGGAAGAACAATTAAATCTTATCTTTCAATTAATTCATAAAAAAAAAAATAAATAACCATATTTATCATTATATGAATAAACTATTAAATGGAAAAATAGCTGTGGTTACAGGAGGTTCAGGAGATATAGGAAAATCTATAGTTAAAACTTTTGTACAACATGGAGCTAATGTTATTTTTACATTCTTTTCCTCAATAAAAGAAGCAAAAAAATTAGAATTTGAATTTAAAAATTTAGTTGAAGCATATAAAATAGATCTATCGGATTTTAATTCATCAAAAAATTTAGTTCAAAAGGTAATAAAAAAATACGGTAGTTTGGATATATTAGTGAATAATGCAGGTATTATAAAAGATAATTTTTTGCTTAAAATTTCTGAAAAGGATTGGGATTTTGTAATTAGAACCAATCTATATTCTATATATAATTTAACCAAACATGCTATTCATCCTATGATGAAACAAAAAAAAGGAAGTATTATTAATATGAGTTCTGTTGTAGGATTAACGGGAAATACTGGACAATCCAATTATTCTGCGTCTAAAGCAGGAATTATCGGATTTACAAAATCAATAGCCAGAGAATTAGGAAAAAAAAATATCCGTTGTAATGCCATAGCTCCTGGATATATTTTAACCAAAATGAATTCTCATTTTAGATCTAAAATTAAAGAAGATTGGATAAAAAACATTCCATTAAAAAGACCAGGAACTCCTCAAGATATTGCTAATTCTACTTTATTTCTTGCTTCAGATTTATCAAATTATATAACCGGTACTGTATTAAATGTCAGTGGAGGGTTAATTTAAATTGTAAATGTATTCAAATAAAAAAATTGTACAAAGCTTAGGTGAGATTTTGAAAGCTAAATCCATATTCAACATAATTATATCTCCAGGATCTAGAAACGCTCCAATCATTATTCATTTTACTCAACATAAAAATTTTAAGACTTACAGTATTGTAGACGAACGATGTGCTGGTTTTTTTGCTTTAGGAATGGCTCAACAAATTAGAAAACCTGTCGTCATTAGTTGTACATCTGGATCTGCTGTTGTTAATTATTATCCTGCAGTTACAGAGGCTTTTTATCAAAACATTCCACTTATTTTAGTGACGGCAGATAGACCAAAAGAGATTATAGATATGTTTGAAGGACAATCTATTCATCAAGAAAATATTTTTCATAAACATGTAGAAACTTCTGTTCAATTAACAGAAGATGAATCAGAATCCGGAATATGGTATAATGATCGATTAATCAATGAATCTATAAACAAGTGTTTATTAAAAAATAAACCTGTACATATTAATATTCCATTTTCAGAACCACTTTATAATACCACAAACCGTTTACAAGTAAAACCTAAAATTATCAAAACTATACCTGTTAAAAATTATGTGGAAATACATAATTACAAAAAAGAAAAATATATATGGAAAAAATATAAAAAAAAAATGATCTTATTAGGATTATATTATCCGGATAAAAATATGGAAAAAATATTAAGAAAATTAAGTTTGGACCCTTCTATTGTTGTTTTTACAGAGACAACATCTCATGTGTATGGAAAATTTTTTTTCTCAAGTATAGATCAACTTATTTTTAAGATGAATCCTAAAAAATGGATAAGGTTTAAACCTCATATTTTATTGACTATTGGAGTAAATATTATATCTAAAAGAATAAAATTTCTTTTAAGAAAATATCCTCCAATATATCATTGGCACATCGGTGAACATTACGAAAATTATCCGGATACCTATCATAAATTAACAACTTATTGGCCTATCAATCCCGAATCATTTTTTAAAATTTTTTATAATTATAATCATATACGGATTTCTACTTCAGATTATAGAAAAAAATGGGAAAAATTGAGAAGAGAAAAAATGAAAAAACATCAATTTTTTTTAAAAAAAGAAAAAAGTTTTTCAGATTTAAAAGTTCTTTTTTTTGTATTCAAATCCATACCCAACAATACTATATTACAGTTAGGAAATAGTATGATTATAAGGTATTATCAACTTTTTAATGAAAAGAAATATTCTATTAAATCTTATTGTAATCGTGGTACTTCAGGAATAGATGGATGTGTTTCAACCGCTGTCGGTTCTGCTGCTATCATAAAAAAAACTGTGACACTAATTGTTGGAGATATCAGTTTTTTTTATGATAGCAATGCTTTGTGGAATAATTATATTCCACAAAGCTTTCGTATTATACTTATTAATAATGGAGGAGGGAGTATTTTTAGATATATTTCAGAAAAAAAACTTTCTAAAGAAATATTCAATTTTTTCGAAACAAAACATATTTTTTCTGCAGAAAAAATATGCGAGATGTATCATTGGAAATATGAAAAAGTATACGATCAGTATGCTTTAAAAAAAAATTTATCATGTTTTTGGAAAACATCAAGTCAACCTTTCTTGTTGGAAATAAATACTCAAAAATCTAATAATGCTACAATTTTAAAAAAATATTTATCTTATATTTCCTGATATTTCCTAATTTTTTTTTTAAAAAATATAATATCCCATAAAGCTTTAATTCTCGCAAAAACTTCTCTGACTTGTATTTTACTATCAAAAGTAAGACTTTTCGCATTAAAACCAATGACATCTAAACCAAAACAATTCGCTATAAAAATAGCTCTTTCATTATGAAATTTTTGAGATATAATCGTAAATTTTTTTTGGTGAAAAATTTTATGAACCCTGACAATAGAATGTAAAGTACTAATTCCATAAAAATCTTCATATATAAAATAAGAAGGAACTCCTTTCTTAATTAATTCTTTTTTCATCATTTTGGGTTCATTATAATTTTTTTCTCTATTATCTCCACTTACAATAATATAACGTATTTTTTTATGATGAAAAAGGAAACAAGCTGCATCTATTCTATATTTAAAATAAGCATTAATTCCTCCTCCATGTAAATATTTAGAAGTACCTAAAACAACACCAAATGTGTTATATGGAATATAATTAATTGAATTATAACTTTTTCTTATTGACCAAAAACTTATTCCAAAATAACAGAATATAATGAATGAAATAAAAAGAAAAAATATACGTTTAATTTCTAATTAACACAATCTAAAAAGAATCATCCTCAATAACCCATTCTCCTTTTTCTAAAAAAAATTCTATCTGTTTAAATTTAATATTTTTTTTTTCTCCTGTAATTAAATGACGAATATTAATTCTGTTATTTCTGCCTAATTTTTTTCTATCTTTCATCAAAAGATTTGTTTTAAAATTATTTTTCTTTTTTGGAAAAAACAAAATATCTCCTCTCATAATAATGGATTTAAGTAAAAAAGAAATAATCCTTTTATTGATATCATAAATTCTTTCTTGAAACAAATTGAAAGCATTTTGTTTATAAACAATCAGAGGATCTTTTTGTTCAAAAACAGCATTTTGTACAGAATACCGCAAACTATCCATTTCACGTAAATGTTCTTTCCATTTTTCATCCATAAAACATAATATAGTCTTTTTTTCAAACATTGATAATAAAGATTTTCCTTTTGTATGAAAGAATTCTTTCAAATCTGATACAATAACTATGTTTTGATATCCATCTGTGAAAATGACCCGTATTTGATAAAATTCAAAATTTTTATCTACAATATTTGATAAAATAGGTTGGATATTATGATCAATTATTTTTCCCTTCTTTTTTTCATAAAAATTAATAATTATATCATGAAGTTTATTGATACAATCATGTTCTTTGTAAGATAGATATTGATCTTCTTGTATAGGAAATTCGATTCCAAAAATTTGAACAAATTCATATTCCAAATTTTTAAAATCATTGATAGATTTATTGACAGTAATCATAACATCTAATAAAATATAAACCATATTAGAAATATCTAAACTTAATTCACTTCCACATAATGCATTTTTTCGTTTTTTATAAATAAACTCTCTTTGTTTATTGATAACATCATCATAATCTAATAAACGTTTTCGTATACTGAAATTATTATCTTCTATTTTTTTTTGTGCTTTTTCAATAGATTTTGTTAACAAAGGATGTTGTATTATGTCCCCTTCTTGATGTCCAAATCTATCCATTAATTTAGAAAGTCTTTCTGAATCTATAAATAAACGAATTAAATTATCCTCTAAAGACACATAAAATTGAGAACTACCTGGATCTCCTTGACGTCCTGATCTTCCTCTTAATTGATTATCGATTCTCCTAGAATCATGTCTTTCCGTTCCTAAAACAGCTAGTCCTCCATTTTTAATAACTTCTTTTGATAGTTTAATATCTGTTCCACGTCCCGCCATATTAGTGGCTATAGTAACAGATCCAGATAACCCTGCTTTTGCTATGATTTCTGCTTCTTTTTCATGTAATTTTGCATTTAAAACATTATGTGGTATTTTCATAAATTTTAAAGCTCTACTTAAAAATTCCGAAACTTCAACAGAAGTCGTTCCAACAAGAACTGGTCGTTTTTCATTTTTGGATAAAAAAATAATTTTTTCTATAACTGCATTATATTTTTCTCGTTTTGTTTTAAAAACGAGATCTTGTAAATCTTTTCTTTGTATTTTTTTATGAGTAGGAATTACTACGACATCTAATTTATAAATATGCCAAAATTCTCCGGATTCTGTTTCTGCTGTTCCTGTCATTCCAGATATTTTCCTATACATTCTAAAGTAATTTTGTAAAGTTATGGTTGCAAAAGTCTGACTAGAAGATTCAATTTGAACATTCTCTTTCGCTTCTATAGCTTGATGTAATCCATCAGAATAACGCCTTCCTTCCATAATACGACCCGTTTGTTCATCTACTATTTTTACTTTTCCATCCAAAAGAACATAATCAACATCCCTTTCAAATAAAGTAAAAGCTTTAAGTAATTGATTTATAGTATGAATTCTTTGCGATTTGATATAAAAATTTTTCAAAAGATTTTCCTTTTCCTTCGTTTCTTTTTCTTTTGAAAAATTTTTTTTTTCTAATTCCGTTAATTCGACATTAACGTCTGGTAAAACAAAAAAACTTACATCCTCCACATTTTTTGATAAAAATTCAATTCCTTTATCTGTTAATTCTACAGTATTATTTTTCTCATCAATCACAAAATAAAGATCTTGATCCACTTTATACATCTCTCTTCCATATTCTTGATAATACTGACTTTCAGTTTTTTGTAAAATTAAACGAGTATTATTTTCACTCAAAAATTTTATTAAAGATTTTTTCTTAGGTAACCCACGATGTGCTTGAAATAATTTAAATCCACCTAATTTTTTATCTCCATTCTTGATTAAATTTTTTGCTTCATTCAAAAAACTATTAACTATCAGATTCTGTTTTTTCACTAAAATTTTGACTTTTTCTTTGAATAATTCAAATTCTTCTTTATTATCTTTTTTAGGATCAACAGGTCCTGATATAATTAAAGGAGTACGTGCTTCATCTATTAATACAGAATCTATTTCATCTATGATGGCATAATTTAATTCTCTTTGAACCAATTCATCTTTAGAACAAGCCATATTATCACGTAAATAATCAAAACCAAATTCATTATTGGTTCCATAAGTAATATCTGCTTGATAAGCTTTTTTACGCATTATGACATCAGAAGATGAATAATTATCAATACAATCAACTTTTAAACCATGAAATTCCATTAAGGGAGCCATCCAACTTGTATCTCTTTTAGATAAATAATTATTAACTGTAACAATATGTACACCTCTTCCAGATAAAGCATTTAAATAAGCCGATAAAGTCGCAACAAAAGTTTTACCTTCTCCTGTTGCCATTTCAGCTATTTTTCCTTGATGTAAAACCACACCTCCCATAAGCTGAACATCATAATGAACCATATCCCAAATTATGCTTTTTCCATACGCATCCCAGTTATTTTTCCAAACTGCTTGATTTCCGTCTAAATGAACATAAGATTTTATTTTTGATAACTCTTCATCAAAAGAAGTAGATTGAACTATAAGTCGTTTTTTTTCTTTTAAACGTCTTGCTGTTTCTTTAATGATTGCAAAAGCTTGAGGTAAAATATCTATCAATACTTTTTGTTCTATTTTGTAACATTCTTCTCTAATATTTTCTATATCTAAGTATATTTTTTCTAAAATACTAATAGGATAAAATTTTTCTTGTATTTTTTTCAAAAATTTTTTTTCCTGTTCATGTAACTTTTTTGTAGAATTTTGTATAATTTTTTTTAAATCTTGAGTTTGATTTCTCAATTCATCGTCAGATAATAAGAATATCTTATTCTCTTCTTTTCTGATTTGAACCAAAAATTTTATAACCTCTTTAAGGTCTCTATCATTTTTATTTACTAATAACTTATTTAAAATTTTTCTAATAAAACTCATTAAATTCAAAAATATATCAATCTACCATAGAAAAAAAAAAAATTTAAAGTTCATATTCATCTCTATTCCAATAAAAATCTTCATCATCACGTGGGTAATCTGCCCATATATCTTCTATCGATTCAAAAACTTCTCCTTCTCCATTTTCTAATTGTTGTAAATTTTCAACTACTTCTAAAGGAGCTCCAGTACGAATAGCAAAATCAATCAATTCTTCCTTTGTAGCAGGCCAAGGTGCATCTTCTAAATGAGAAGCTAATTCTAAAGTCCAATACATATATTGATATTTTAATTATTAAAAAAATAAAAATATTTTAATTATTAAAAAATAAAAAAATGATATTTATTTTTATATATTTGATTCTCAAAAATCAATGAACTTTTTTACAAAATTACAAGATAAAATTAGTGAATTTAAATTACAAATAAATTACATGAAAAAGTTTCCCAGAATTGTATTCATAGGTTCAACTCATTTTTCTCTTTATACCTTAAAAGAATTATATATAAAACAATACAACATTGTAGGGATTATTACAAGTCCTGATAATTTTTTTTTTTTAGAAAAAAAGGTAAAAAAGCATTTACCCCTGTAAAAATATATGCATTAGAAAATAATATTCCTTTTTTACAACCTAAAGATCTTAAAAATCATTCTTTTTTAGAGATTCTAAAAATTTGGAATCCCGATATACAAATTGTTGTTTCTTTTCGAATTTTACCTAAAGAAGTATGGAATTTACCCAAAATGGGGTCTTTTAATTTACATGCATCACTTCTTCCACAATATAGAGGAGCTGCTCCTATTAATTGGGCAATTATGAACGGAGAAAATAAAACGGGGTTAACTACTTTTTTTATAGAAGAAAAAATAGACTTTGGAAAAATTCTTTTGCAAAAAGAAATTCAAATAGGAAAAGAAGAAACTGCAGGAGAATTGGAAAATAAATTAAAAAAGATTAGCGGTTCTATAGTCGTTCAAACTTTAGAATACATTATAAAAAATAAAATTAAACCTATTTCTCAAAATAAACTTAATTTTTATTTATTAAAATATGCTCCTAAAATATCTACTAAAGATTGCAGAATACAATGGGAAAATCCTTCTATAGAATCTATATATAATAAAATTAGAGGATTAAGTCCTTATCCTACAGCATGGACTTTTTTATTTTTTAATAAAAAAAAATTCGTGAGATTTAAAATATTTTTTGTTAAAAAAAAACGAGAAAAACATACTTTTCCAATTGGTTTAATATTTATCATTTCGTCACATGAAATGAAAATTTCCGTAAAAGAAGGTTTTATATTTATTATTGAAGGACAAATAGAAGGAAAAAAAAGAATGCATATTAAAAATTTAATTCATGGATTGAAAGTAAGAGAAAATCTTTTTGTTCGATAAACTAATTTTCATTATATATCCTATCCTTTATATATATATATTTGCTATTTTTATTGTCAATTATAAAATAATTTTATAATTAACTAAAATTAAATTAATTATTCATGAACAAAACGGAATTGGTTAATTCAATAGCTGAAAAGACTGGAATAACAAAAATAAAAGCTAAAAATGTTACAGATGCATTTATTGAAACAGTAATTGAATCTCTAAAAAGAGGGGATAAAGTTACTCTCGTTGGATTCGGTACCTTTTCTGTAGTAGAAAGACATCCAAGAAACGGAGTCAACCCTAGAACAGGAAAAAAAATACATATTCCAGGGAAAAAAGTAGCTAAATTTAAAATAGGGGCAGAATTAACAAAATTGTGATTTTAAACAAGAGAGATAAAGCTTTTATTGACATACTTTATCTCTCTTTTTCATGTTTTATGGGTTTCATGGAGATAATCGATATAAAATCCATTTTGTTTCTTTTTCTAAAATATAAACAAGTCTATCATGAAGTCTGTTAGGTTGTCCTTGCCAAAATTCCATTTTGTATGGTTTCACAATATATCCTCCCCAATAAAAAGGACGTTTAATTGTTTTTTGATGAAAAAAATTATTCCATTTTTTATATTGTTTCAATAAATATTCTTTCGATGAAATAATCATACTTTGTCGAGAAACCCAACTTCCAATTTGATTTTCTCTAGGTCTATTACGAAAATATTCATCTGACTTTTTTCTTTGTATTTTGGATGTTATTCCTTTGATAATAATTTGTCTTTCCATATTTTTCCAATAAAAAGAAATACATACTTTTGGTGTATTTTGAATAGCTATTCCTTTTAAACTATAATAGTTTGTATAAAAAATAAATCCATTTTCTGAATATTCTTTTAATAAAACAACTCTAGTTTCTGGACCTCCATCTTCTCCTATAGTAGAAATAGACATAGCATTAATCTCTTCGTTATCTTTTTTTTGATGAAATGATTTTTCCTGTTGAAACCAGTCATCAAATAACTGAAAAGGTTTTTTTGGAGCTTTAGATTCTAATAAAGGACTTCTTGTATAATTTTTTCTAAAATTACTCAAATTAACAGTCATAATATTAAATGTTAATATAAAGCAAAAATATACTAACTTTATTAATGATGATTTTATGTTTTACCTAACCTAGGTAAAGTCATAGGCGTGATAGCTCAGTTGGTTAGAGCGTTGGATTCATAACCCAGAGGTCGGGGGTTCAAATCCCCCTCACGCTACCAATAGTATCTATCGATATGTATTTTTCTGTTTCTAATTACTCTTTTTTAAGGAAACTACATACTTTATATAAAGTTATAAGTATTAATAATTTATCAAATTTAATTACTTTTATAATTTCGAAAAAAAATAAATTAAAAATTATATGGGGATTAGATTCAAAAAATATAATTTATACATCTGTTAATATAAATGTTAAAAGATCTTCCAAAGAACATGTTACTGTATCTATACAATTTCTAATAGATCTTTTAACCACATTTTCAAATGAAAAACTTTTTATCAAGAATCAAAAGAATACACTTAATATTTATTCTAAACAGGGAGTTTATGAAATCCCTACTTATTTTGATTCAAATCAAAATATTTTTGTAATATGTAATCAACCTTTTTTTACAAAAATTCATTTATATTCCAATATATTTTTAAAAATATTAGATAAAACTTTATTTTATACGGAAAATGAAGAACAAAAACCTATAAATGGCGTATTTTTTCAATTTT
Organism: Blattabacterium cuenoti; assembly: GCF_014251595.1. Classification (NCBI taxonomy): domain Bacteria; kingdom Pseudomonadati; phylum Bacteroidota; class Flavobacteriia; order Flavobacteriales; family Blattabacteriaceae; genus Blattabacterium; species Blattabacterium cuenoti. Next base: position 600,991 of record NZ_CP059192.1, read on the forward strand.
TTACTCATGAAGCAAATTTCATATCAACAGATACTTATAGATTTGTCAAATATACTATAAAGAATTTTAAAACAGATAAAAATGTACAATTTACTATATCCCGAAAATATCTTAATATAATTAAGGATATCATAAAATATGAAAAAAAAAATAATATTATTATTGAATTTTGTAATAAAAAAAATATTATTTTTTATTTTCAAGATCATATTTTTTCATGTCCGATAATGAATGAAAAATATCCGGATTATCATTCCGTTATCCCTAACAAGAAATGTCATATTTCTATCATTATTAATAAATTGTTATTACTCAATTCTATTAAAAGAGTTTCCATTTTTGAAAAAAATAGAAAAAATTTTATTGATTTTCATTTTAATCATAAAAAATTAAAAATTTGTAATCAAAATACGATTAATAATTATACTTCAAAAATAAAATGTCAAGTTGTTTACAACGACTTGAAAAAGTTTCAAATAGGTTTTAATTCTAAATTATTAATTGAAATTTTATCTTCTTTAGGTGAAGATTTTGTTTATTTTGAATTATATCATAAAATGGGAATTATCAAACCTTTATATCATAAAAAAAAAGAAGAATCAATTTTTGTATTGATCATGTCTACAATAAAAATATGAAAATATCATTGAATTGGCTGAAAAAATACATATATCCTCTTAACATGAATGAAAATGAAATATCCAATATATTAACAGATATTGGATTAACAGTAAATGGAATTAATAACATAAACAAGGATTTTGTTCTAGATATAGAAATTACACCTAATCGAACGGATGCTATGAGTCATTATGGAGTTGCACGTGATTTATATACTGTTTTAAAATTTAGAGGATATAAACTTGATTTGATAAAGCCAACAGTAGTAAATATAGAAGATAGTTTTCATCAAAAATCTTATATTCAGGTTTTTGTGGAAAAACATGAAAAATGTATCAGGTATTCTGGAATGTTTATTTCTAAAATAAAAATAGAACCATCTCCATATTGGTTAACTTATATATTAAAATCTATAGGCATAAAATCTATAAATAATATTATAGACATAATGCATTTTGTTATGTATGAACTAGGTCAACCTATCCATATTTTTGATATGGACAAAATAGAGGATAGAAAAATTGTAATCAAAAATGCGGAAAAAAATACACATTTTAAATTTCCAGATAAAAAAATAAGAGAACTTGATGAAGAAGACATCGTTATTTATGATGCTGTTAAACCATTATCTATAGCTGGAATCATCAATGATATCAAATCCAACATAAATATTAAAACTGAAAATATATTTATTGGAAGTGCTTGTTTTAATCCTACTATTATACGAAATATTAGAAAAAAATATTCTATAGAAACACAACATCTTTTTGAAAAAGATACAGATCCTAATCAAACCATATTTGCTTTAAAAAGGACCGCTTTTCTTATAAAAGAGATAACAAAAAATAAAATATTATGTTATGATATCATTGATTTTTATCCTAATCCTATATCTGTTTCAAAAATAAAACTTCGTTATAGTAAAATCCTAAATGTTATAGGAAAAAAGATATCGAAAAAAACAATAAAAAAAATTTTATCATTATTAGAAATAATAATTTATTCTGAAAATGATAAATATTTATTAATTAGTGTTCCTTCCTACAGAACAGATGTTAAAAGAGAAATAGATGTCATTGAGGAAATATTACGTATTTATGGAATTCAAAAAATTTCAATGTCCAATAAAAAAATTAAAATTTCAACTTTTCCGAAAGTTTTTTACAAAACAGAATATGAAATAGAAAAAGTTCTTTTTGAACAACTAGCTTGTTATGGATTTCAAGAAATTATATCTTCGACTATGATAAATAAAACGAAATATTCTTCTTTATTAAATTATTTTTTTAATAGAGAAGAAATTAAGATTATGAATCCAGTCAGTCAAAATTATCAATTTATGCGTTCTAGCTTATTATTCAGTATGATAGATAGTATAGAATATAATTATAATAATAACAGAATTGAATCTAGTATAAAATTTTTTGAATTAGGAAAAATATATTATAAAAAAAATAATTTTTTTTTAGAAAAAACCTATCTTGGAATAACAATTTCGCAAAAAAAAAAAACAGAATATAAAAATTCTACTTTTTTTTCTTTAAAAGGAATTATTGAACAAATTTTTCAAAAAAGTGGAATATATAATTACACTCAAGAACTTTCTAAACATCCATTATTGGAAAATGGGATTTCTATATTATATAATCATAAAAATTTAGTCGAAATAGGAAAATTAAAAAAAAATATTTTAAAAAAAAATGAAATATTTTATGCAGAAATTGATTGGAAATATTTAGTGTCTATTATTCAAGAAACAAAAATAATTTATATTCCGTTTTCGAAATATCCTTCTTCAAGAAGGGATTTATCTATTTTGGTAGATAAAACTATTTCATTTGAAAAAATAAATCAATTAATCAAAAAAAAAGAAAATCATATAATTAAAAAAATTAAAATATATGATTTATATGAAGGAATCAACTTACCTAGTTCAAAAAAATCTTATACTGTAAGTTTCTTTTTTGAAAGTCAAAAAGGAACATTAACTGATAGAATTATTAATAATTCAATGAAAGAAATTGAATTATTTTTGAATAAAGAATTAAAAGCTCAGGTAAGAAAAAAAAATTATATGAAATAAGACAATTTTTTTAAAACTTTTTTTAATCCAGTTTCTTTTTCTATAATTTTTGATATTTCTTTTATATGAATTCTTTTTTGATCCAAACTGTCTCTATTTCTCATAGTTACTGTATCTGTTTTGATGGTATCATAATCTACTGTAAAACAAAATGGAGTACCTATAGCATCTTGTCTTCTATATAATTTTCCAATAGATTCTTTTTCATCATAAACTAGTTTATGATGAATTTTTACATCATTAAATATTTTTTTTGCGATTTCTGGTAATCCATCTTTTTTAACTAATGGAAATATAGCAGCTTTAATTGGAGATAAATAATAAGGGAGTTTTAATACTATACGTATAGTTCCATTTTTTAATTTTTCCTTTTTTAAGGAAGAATAAAATAGAACTAAAAAAAGACGATCTAATCCTAAAGATGTTTCTATTACATAAGGAATATAATTTTTTTTTAATTCAAAAACTCTTAATTTTTTTTTAGAAAAAAATTCATGATTTTTTAAATCAAAATCTCTTCGAGAATGAATTCCTTCGATTTCTTGAAATCCAAAAGGAAAATTAAATTTTATATCCGATCCTGCATTGGCATAGTGCGCTAAATGATCATGTTTACATAATTTGTAATATTTTTTATATTCGATGTTTAATTCCAAATGCCATTTTAATCTATTTTTTTTCCAGTACTCATACCATTTTATTTCTTCTTCGGGAAGAATAAAAAATTGCATTTCCATTTGTTCAAATTCCCGCATTCTAAATAAAAATCTTCTTGCAATAATTTCGTTTCTAAATGATTTTCCTATTTGTGCGATTCCAAATGGAATTTTCATTCTATTAGATTTTATGATATTATGAAAATTGGTAAATATACCTTGAGCTGTTTCAGGTCGTAGATATAAATTTTTTTCATTTTCAATTTTGAACATCATATTAAAATGACGAATTTTTGTCCAATTTTTCGTTTTAAAAACAGGATCCGAAATACACAATTCATCAATTAAAATTTTTATATCTGTCAAATCCTTTTTTTCCAAAGACCTATATAAACGAGATAATGTTTTTTCTTTTTTTTTAGGATCATTGAAATAATTTTTTTCTACATATTCTTGAATTAAAATTTCAGGACGATATCTTTTTTTAGAATCTTTATGATCAATTAAAAATTCGTTAAATTTATCAACATGACCAGATGCATGCCAAACATCAGAATGCATAAGTATAGAAGAATCTACTCCTACTATATTCTCATAAAGTTGAGTCATTGACTTCCACCAAAAATCTTTTATATTATTTTTTAACTCCACTCCATGTGGTCCATAATCATAAATCGCATTTAATCCTCCATAAATTTCACTGGAAGGAAAAATGAAACCATAAATCTTTGCATGAGAGATTAAAAAATCAAAAAAACATTTATTCATATAAAGATAAATATTTTTCCAAATCTAATGCCGCCATACATCCAGTCCCAGCAGAAGTAATCGCCTGACGATAATCAGGATCTTGTACATCTCCTGCTGCAAAAACACCAGGCTTACTGGTCATGGTTTTTCCTTTTTTTACAATAATATATCCTCTTTTATCCAACTCCAACTCATTTTGAAAAATTTCTGTATTAGGAATGTGACCAACGGCAATAAATAAACCACTAATAAAAACGGTTTGAGTTGTTCCTTTTTTTTTGTTAAAAATTTTAATTCCTTCTAAAAAACTATCTCCAATAATTTCTGTTACATTAGAACAAAATAATATATTGATATTATTTTTTTTATAAATATGATATTGCAAAATTTTAGATGCTTTAAAATAATTTTTTCTAACTATTAAATATACTTTTTGACAAATTTTGGCTAAATAATTTGCTTCTTCTAAAGCCGTATCTCCGCCTCCTATTATAGCAACATCTTTATCTTTATGAAAAAAACCATCGCAAGTAGCACAACAAGAAACCCCTAATCCCATAAATTTTTTTTCTTTATTAATTCCTATCAATTTGGGACGAGAACCTGTAGCTACAATAATTCCTCTACTTTCTATACATTTTTTTTTATCCAAAAAAATACGATGTGTTCCTCCCTTTTTATTCGATAAAATAACATGATTGACTGATTGATTAATTATTTTAGTATTAAACCGTTCTGCTTGCTTTTTACAATTTTTCATAAAATCATTTCCATTTATTCCTTCTGGAAATCCTAGATAATTATCAACATCAGTTGTAGTTGTCAACTGTCCTCCTGGTTGAAATCCGGTAATCAAAATAGGATTCATATCAGCTCTCGCCGCATATATAGCGGAAGAATAACCAGCTGGTCCAGATCCAATGATGACACAATCTTGTATTTTTTTTTTGAATAACATAAGAATATTTATTATTTTTCTTTTATTCTCATATTTTTTTATAAAGAATTAATAATAACAATGTATGATTTAAATTTTTTTATAAAAAAACATTTATACTTAAAAGACATAAAAAATAGAACTCATATATTTTGCGTAATTAGAGAAAAATTTTATCTTTTTACTCAAGAAGAAGTAATACGACAATATATAATTTTTTCATTAAAAAAAGTAAAAAATTATAACAATTCTAATATATGGGTAGAATATCCTTTTAAAATCAATAAATTAAACAAGCGATTGGATATACTTGTTCAAGAAAATAATAAACCACACATACTTATCGAATGTAAAACACCAAAAATTCCTATTACACAAAAAACCTTTGATCAAGTTTCTATATATAATCAAACTATTAAAGCTCCATTTTTAATGGTAAGCAATGGAATAAAAAATTTTATTTTTAAAATTGATAAGTACAAAAAAAAATTTTCATTTTTAAACCATATTCCATAACTCACTATGACAAAGATGACATATAATGAATCATATCCAATAATTTACTGGAATAACCTACTTCATTATCGTACCAAGAAATTATTTTCAAAAAATTGGAATTTAACATAATACTAGAATTAGCATCAAAAATTGAAATTCTTTCATCTCCTATAAAATCGGATGAAACAACCGCGTCTTCTGTGTATCCTAATATTCCTCTAAACGTAGTTTCAGAAGCTTTTTTCATACAGGACTTAATTTGATCTAAATCAGTACTAGTCTTAAGATTAACTGTAAAATCTAAAACAGAGACATCTGGAATAGGAACTCTAAAAGCCATTCCTGTTAATTTTCCATTTAAACTGGGTATAATTTTTCCAACAGCATTAGCTGCACCTGTAGATGATGGAATGATGTTGATTAAAGAAGACCTTCCTCCTCTCCAATCTCTATAAGAAACAGAATCAACAACTTTTTGAGTTGCTGTAGAAGCGTGTATTGTCGTCATCAACCCTTCATATATTCCAAAATTATCATTTAATATTTTAACAATTGGAGATAGACAGTTCGTCGTGCAAGAAGCGTTAGATATAATATTTTGGTCTTTTCTTATATCTTTATGATTAACCCCCATAACAAACATAGGAATATCATCTTTAGGAGGAGCTGATAAAACTACTTTTTTAGCTCCTGCTCTCAAATGAGCATTAGCCAAATCTTTGGTTAAAAATAAACCAGTCGATTCAACGACATATTCTATATTCGAATTTTTCCAATTTAATTTTTCAGGATTTTTTTCATGGGTCACCTGGACTCGTTTTCCATTCAAAATGAGATAACTTTCGTCTTCAATACGAATATCTCCTTTAAAAAGACCATGAATGGAATCATATTTTAACATATAAGCTAAATACTCTATAGAGACTAAATCATTAATAGATAATATTTTAATATCATTTCTATTTAAAGATAATAATAAAACTAACTTTCCGATTCTTCCAATTCCATTAATTCCTATTTTGATCGACATATTATAATAATTTTTATTGTTATAAAATTAATTTTTAATTTTTAAAAAAGTTATAAAAGCGGATGGTGGAATTTCCACTTTCCCTATTTGACGCATTTTTTTCTTTCCTTTTTTTTGTTTTTCCAAAAGTTTTCTTTTTCTAGAAATATCACCTCCATAACATTTATCCGTTACATTTTTTCTTAAAGCTTTAATGGTTTCTCTTGCTATAATTCTTCCAGAAACAGAAACTTGAATAGGAATACTAAATTGATGTTTAGGAATTAATAAAGATAATTCATGACATATTTTTTTTGCTAAAAACAAAGCTTTCGTCTTATGAACTAAAAGAGATAAAGGTTCTATTTTTTCATAATTTATCAATACAGTTATTTTCTTTAAATCCGAATTTCTGTATCCAATAAAATTGTAATCAAAGGAAGCGTATCCATTAGAAATAGTTTTTAATTTATCATAGAAATCGAATATAATTTCGGATAAAGGCATTTCAAACATAATTTTTATTCTTTTTGAAGTCATATAATTATGATCTCCAATCATAATTCCTCGTTTTTCAATACATAATGACATTACATTTCCAATGTAGTTATCATTTGTTATAATAGAAACTAAAACATATGGTTCCTCTATTTTTTTTAATTTTTCTATTTCTGGAAAATCTGAAGGATTATTAATGAAAATTTCTTGATTATTATTTTTATAAATTCTATAAGAAACATTAGGAATAGTAAGAATGACAGAAATATTATATTCCCGTTCTAAACGATCTTTTACTATTTCCATATGAAGAAATCCTAAAAATCCACAATGAAAACCAAATCCTAATGCGGGAGAAGATTCAGAACTAAAAGAAAATGCAGCATCATTTAACTGTAGTTTTTCTATAGAAGAACGTAATTCTTCATATTGATCAGAATTTACGGGATAAATACTGGCAAAAACCATAGGTTTAAATTCTTTAAATTTTTGTATTGCTTTTTCTGCTGGTTTATGAGCATCTGTTATGGTGTCTCCTACTTTAACTTCGCTTGTATTTTTTATCCCCGATACAACATAGCCAACATCTCCTGTATTGATTTGATTTTTTGAAACACGTTGTAGTTTCAATGTCCCTATTTCATAAGCACAATAAACTTTTCCTGTAGACATAAACTGTAATTTTTGTCCTTTTCGGATATAACCATTTTTGATTCTAAATAACGCTTCAATTCCTCTAAATGGATTATATAAAGAATCAAAAATAATGGCTTGTAAAGGAGCTTTTGGGTCTCCTGTTGGGGGAGGAATACGTGTAATTATTTGATTTAAAACATTATTAATTCCTATTCCATTTTTTGCACTAACAGAAATAATATCATCTATTTTACATCCTACTAATTCCATAATTTCTTTCATGACATTTTCAGGAGTAAAATCTAATAAATCAATTTTATTTAAAATTGGAATAATCACTAAGTGATTTTTTAGTGCTAAAGAAAGATTGGATATTGTTTGCGCTTGAATACTTTTCGTACAATCCACAACAAGTAAAGCTCCTTCACAAGCTTCTATAGAACGAGAAACTTCATATGAAAAATCAACATGTCCAGGTGTATCTATTAAATTAAGAATGTATACCTTGTTCTTATATTTATATTCCATTTGAACAGCATGACTCTTAATGGTAATTCCACGTTCTCTTTCTAAATCCATGTCATCCAATAACTGATTCCGTTTTTTTCCTGAAACTGTTTTTGTAAATTCTAATAAACGATCAGCTAACGTACTTTTTCCGTGATCTATATGTGCAATAATACAAAAATTACGAATATCATGAATCATGATTAATTGAGTTTAAAAATAACCAAATAACCTTGATGGGAATCGAACCCATACCATAGAAATCGGAATCCTATATTCTATCCTATTAAACTACAAGGTTAATGACGATTGAACATATTCATTGTTTTTTGTAATCCATTTTTTATAAACGAAAATATTATTTTAATGCCTATATCCAATTTTAATAATAGATAATCAATCTCTTCATTTTTCCAATTTTCTAAAACGTAAGAATCTGTTTTTTTAGAAAAAAAATTATTTTTTTTAATTCCAAAACGAAGACGTGCATAATTAGATGTTTCAATTTCTTTTTCTATATTCTTTAAACCATTATGCCCTCCACTTCCTCCTTGACCTCTTAAACGAAAACTACCAAAATCTAAATAAATGTCATCAGATATGACAAGAATATTTTTTAATATAATTTTTTCTTTTGTCATCCAATATTTAACAGCTACCCCACTATAATTCATATAAGTAGAAGGTTTTAAAAAAAAAAGTAATTTATCCCCATACATAAATGATGAAATAAGACCTAATTTTTTCTTTGAAAAAGAAAAAAAATATTTTTTAGATATTTGATCTAAAATCATAAATCCCAAATTATGTCTCGTTTTTTTATATAAATTTCCTGGATTTCCTAATCCAATTATCAAAAATTTTTCTTTTTTTTGTAAAATATTCATCTTAATTTAATGAAGAACTTCATATACAGTTTTTCCTATATTAGCCGGAGATTTCACAATATATATTCCATTTTTTTCCATTATTTTTATTTTTTCCTGTGCTGTTTCTATTTTTTTTTCTATAATAGCCCCAGCATGTCCCATTGTTCTTCCTTTTGGAGCAGTTTGTCCGGCAATAAAACCTATTACCGGTTTTTTATTTTCTAATTTTTTTACCCATTCAGAAGCTTCAATTTCTAGTTTTCCTCCTATTTCTCCAATCATAACAATACATTCTGTTTCTGAATCATGTAAAAATAATTTCATAATTTCTTTTATATTCATTCCAATAATGGGATCTCCACCTATACCAATAGCAGTAGAAATTCCATAACCCCATTTTACAATTTGGTCGGCGGCTTCATAGGTTAAAGTTCCAGATCTAGAAATTATTCCTACATTTCCTTTTTTTTTAAATACTGAATTAGGCATTATTCCTACTTTAGATTCTTCCGGAGAAATAATACCAGGACAATTAGGTCCTATTAAACGCGATTGTTTTCCTTTCAAAAAATGTTTAATCCGAATCATATCTGAAACTGGAATTCCTTCTGTTATACATACAATAATTTGTATATTCATGTAAATAGATTCCAAAATAGCATCATAAGCAAAAGCAGAAGGAACAAAAATAACGCTAACATTTCCTCCTGTATGATTTACAGCTTCTTCAATAGTATTGAAAATGGGAACACCTAAATACATTTTTCCTCCTTTCCCTGGAGTGATTCCTCCTATTATAGTTGTTCCGTAATTTATCATTTGTTCAGTATGAAATAACCCTTCTTTTCCAGTTAATCCTTGTACAAGGACTTTTATATTTTTATCTATCAAAATACTCATAATTCTTAAATTAATTTTTTATGGCAAATCATTTTGAATTTTATTTTTGACTCTTTCTATATAAGATCTATTTTCTGTATTTATTTTGACAACATCTCCTATTTTGATAAAAGAAGGAGCTAATAATTTAGCACCTGTTTCTAAAATAACAATTTTATTGGTATTATTAATAGTGTCTCTTTTTTTTACAGATTCTGTATGTTTAATTTTTAAACAAACTGTGGAAGGCATTTTAAAAAATAAAAAAATTTTTTCTTTTTCATTTTTTACATGAAAAAAAATAGAAACTTTCATTCCTTCTTTTAAAAATTCTATATTTATGTTTTTTATTAGTTTTTCTTCTATTTGTATTTGGTTATAAGTGTTATCATTCATAAAATAAAAAATATTTTTTTCTTTATATAAATATTTATATGAGTAAGATTCTATTTTAACCTTTAAAAATTTATATTTTGCAGAAAAATTATTGTCTAAAACATGACCTGTTACCAAATTTTTTAATTTTGTCCTCAAAAAAGCATATCCTTTTCCTGGCTTCACATGAAGTAAATCAATAATTTTAAATATTTCTTTATTCCATTGTATGTATAACCCTTTTTTGATATTCATTTGAATGAAGTTGAATTAGAATTTTTATAACTTTTCATAGTTTTTAACTATTTTCGCAACAACTTCCCCTTCGACTACAAGTTTATTATTAACATAACCTTTCCCTTGCATGTGAACAATTCCTCTTTTCATAAATTCTAGTAAATAAACTTGAAAAATAATTATATCTCCAGGAATGATTTTATGTTTAAATTTTACTTTATCCATTTTTAAAAAATAGGTAGAATATAATTCAGGATGACTTAATTTATTTAATACAAGTATTCCACCTACTTGTGCGAGAGCTTCTATTTGTAAAACACCAGGCATAATTGGTTCTTTAGGAAAATGTCCTGTGAAAAAAGATTCGTTCATTGTTACATTTTTAACTCCTACAATACTATTTTCGGTTAAATCTATAATTTTATCCACTAAAAGAAATGGAGGTTTATGAGGTAAGATTTTCATGATACTTTTTATATCTAAAAGAGGTTTCTTTTTTAAATCAAATTCAGGAATATTCTTTTTTTTCAATATTTGAATTTGATTCATTAATTCCTTTAAAAATTGCATAATAATATGATTATCTGGATTATGAAAAATGAATTTACCTTTCAATTTAATTTCCATTAAGGTTAAAAAACCTATAATATCTAAAAGAATATGTTTGGCTATTTCATTAAATTTATGATCTTGATCAAAAAATGTATTATAAAATAAAGAATGCATGAAATTTTTTTTAATTTTCAAAAATTTTTTTTGTTTTTTTTTTTCATGAATACAATAAAAAATTTTTGAATTTGCCAACTTTGGAAATTGATATAGATCTTTAAGAATTGCATTTTGTGAAAAATATTTAGAATTATATTCTATAACAATCATGATTTCAAATTTTTTAGAAGGCAAAACTATAATTTCTCCTCCTGTTTTTTTATTCTCATATGAAATAATTTTTGTAATTGAATGATATTTTCTTATTTCATTCTGTTCTATAATTCCTACTTTTTGAATTGCTTCTACAAAAAATTTAGAAGAACCATCCATAATAGGAATTTCAATATTATTTAATTCTATAATTACATTATCTAAATCCATACCTGTTAAAGCAGCTAGAACATGTTCAATAGTGTAAATTTTTAATCCATTTTTCTCTAAAATAATCCCTTTATCTATGTTTTCTTTTATAAGAAAAGAATAATGAGCTTTGATAGATGGTTTTTCTTTTATATCTGTTCTAACAAAAATAAAACCTGTATAGGTTGGGGCAGGTTTGAAAGTAATAGTTACTTTTTTTCTAGTATATAAACCAAATCCTTGTAAAGAAAATTTTTTTGCAATAGTTTTTTGCTTTTCAAGCATATCATAATACAATTTTACATTATAATTTAATCCTTTATCAATTTTAAATTTTTAACCAAATAATATAAATTTTAAAAAAAAATACAAGAAAAATAAAAACTTTATGTAATTTATGTTTAAACCGTGTGATGGTTATTATATCATGAATTTTTCAAAACGGATTACTTTATTTTTTATAGGTTTTATTATTGGTATTTTAATTTTGTTTTTTTTTTTCATATACCTCTCAAAAAAAATCAATAAAGAAAAAAATAGTAGAAAAAAAAAGACATAAAATATTTTGATCATGTTAAAAAAAAGAAATTAAAATATGAAAAGAACTTATCAACCTTCAAATAGAAAAAAAATAAATGTTCATGGATTCATGAAACGAATGAATACAAAAACAGGTCGTTTAATAATATCTAGAAGAAGAAAAAAAGGAAGAAAGAGACTCGCTGTTTCTAATTTTAAAAAATGAAATTAATTATATAATTCTAAAATTTTCTATATTTCCAATTTTAGGAAAAGACTCCCCTTTTTCTCCATAAAATTTTTTTCCTGTTTCAATTGATTCTTCATAGGCAAAAAAATTGGATAAATCTCCTATATCTACTATTTTTTTATAAACAGAAATATTTTTTTTCATGAAATCAAATTTATCAAAATTCATTAATCCAATATCTACTAAAAATTTATCTTTATTTTTTTGTATTTCTACTTTTCTATATATTTTATCTAATAAAATGATTTCATTTTTTGGAATAGAAAAATAAAATTTATAATCTTTTTCAAGATTTTCTCCTTTATTATAAGAAATAAAATAAATTCCAGAAAGAATAGATAATACAGTATATTTTCTAATAATTTCCTTATGAAAATCTTGGGGATGATTTCCTGATTCAATTAAAATACAAGGATACCCTAATTTTTGTAACCGATCTCCAGTTGCTGTAGGATACAATTCATCAGAAAATCTTCCAATTGATCCAATATCAGGTAAAACTTTATAAAGTTCCTTTACTATAAAATTTATAATTCCCATAGATTTTTTTCTACTTATAGAAAAAATATCTTTTTCTCTAGATATAGAAGGTGATAAAAAAGATAAAATAGAAGGATTGAAATATTGATTTCCAACATTATAAATAGATCTTTGATCATGTAAATTAAATAAAATATTAGGTTTATTTTTTTCTATTTCTTTAAATAGAATCTGTATTTCTGGAGATTGTAAACGAATAGCATCTCGATTTAAATCTATATTTATAGCGTTTCTCCTTTGAAATATTTCAGATCCATCCGGATTTAACATAGGAATAAATAAAATGGTTAAATTTTTTTTTAAAAATTGAACCCAATCACAATTGGTTTTTTTTATAAAAAAACCCAAAACATCAAACATAGATTTTGTTCCAGTCGTCTCATTACCATGCATTTGAGACCAAATTAATACCTTTATTTTTCCTATTCCCCACTTTATTTTGAAAATTTTTCTTTTTTCTATTGATAACCCTATAGAAATAATAGAGCATGTATTTTTATACCTATTCATAACTTTCAATAGATCAGAATATCTAAAAATTTTTGAATGACTAATACTCTTATCCTTAAAAAACTCATAATTCTGAAATATAGATATAATATTAAAAAGCGACATAATAATTTTAATTTTACCTTAAAAAATCCTACTATTCATAAAATTGTTGTTATCTTTTAAAAAATAAAGGAAACTTTTACTAAAGTAAAAGATTTTCATAATATGAAATGTGGATCGATTAAAAAAAATATCAATAAAATTATTAAAATAAAAGACGAATTTTAACATTTATTATGAAGAATTATTTTAAAATAAATTATATCGAATCAATTTTACTAATATTGGGATTTACTACTTTAAATTTTTTCAATGTAATTTTAAGAAAATTATTGATTTATATTAATTTACCTGAAAGTATGATATTTTCAATATCATATACTCTTCCTTTCATTTTTTTATTTCTTTTTATATCTCATAAAGCTCAAAAAAAAAATCTTATTATAGATTTATCTATGAAATTATCTCCATGGTATATTTATTTAATTATTTTTTGTATGATGTTTTGTATGATCATTGTTAATGAATATATTTCTTCACTAGTTCCAAGAGAAGGACCGATATTAGGTAATATGTACAAAGAAATTGAAGAATTTTTAAAAGAAGAAATTAAAAACCCAATTCCTTTTTTTTCTACGACAGTATTATTAGCTCCTATATGTGAAGAAGTTCTTTTTAGAGGAATCATTTTAAATGGAATGTTAAAAAATAAAATACATCCTATCAAAGCTATTTTATTTTCCTCGTTTTTATTTGGATTAACTCATATGAATCCATGGCAATTTGTAGGAGGAATTATCATTGGAAGTTTTATTGGTTTCATTTATTTTATAACTTCTTCTATTATAAACTGTATATTATTACATATATTTAATAATGCTTTCGCTATATTCACTATGTTTTTATTGATGAAAAATGAAGATCCTACATTATCAAAAGAAGTAAGTATAAATATGGAATTAATATTAATAATTGCAACCACTATAATAATTAGTGGATGTTTTTTTCTTTTTAAAAAAAGAGGAAAAATATAAAATTCATTTTTTCATATTATACAAAAAAAACAAGATGAATTATAAAATTCATTAAAACAACTTTTCATGATGAAAAAGCCTTCATTAACTATTTTGGGATGTCATTCTTCCATCCCTACAAATCAGTTTCATCCCACGGCTCAAATATTGGAAATGAAAGGCTTTTCCTTTCTTATTGATTGCGGAGAAGGTACACAAGTTCAGTTAAGAAAAGCAAAAATAAAATTTAATAAAATAATACACATATTTATATCTCATTTACATGGAGATCATTTCTTTGGATTGATAGGATTATTGTCTACTTTTCATTTGTTAGGTAGAGAAAAACCAGTAAGTATTTATGCTCCAAAAGGATTAAAAGAAATCATAGATATTCATTTTAAATGGTCTTATACGAGACTTAAATATTGTATAAATTATGTTGAATTATCATCTAAAAAATTGGATAAAATTATGGAGAATGACAAAATAGAAATTTTTTCTATCCCATTAAAACATAGAATATATACAAATGGATTTCTTTTTAAAGAAAAACCTAGCCATAGAAAATTAAATATAGAAGAAATTAAAAAAATATCCGATATTAAAATAATAGACTATAAAAATTTAAAATTAGGAAAAGATTTTAAATCTCATGATGGGAGGATTATTCCTAATAACCAATTAACCTTTCCTCCCCCCAAAATATTATCTTATGCTTTTTGTTCAGATACCTCTTTTTACTTGCCTATCATTGAACATATAAAATATGTAGATTTATTATATCACGAATCTACTTTTCTAAAAAAAGAAGAGAATAGAGCTATCAATACAGGTCATTCTACCGCAAATCAAGCTGCGTACATAGCTAAAAAAGCTAAAGTAAAAAAATTACTGTTAGGCCATTATTCAAACAGATTTCCTAATATTAAAGAATTTGAAAAAGAAGCAAAAAAAATATTTTTTAATGTAGAAGCATCTGAACCTTTAAAAACTTATTATTTATAATAATAAATCATGTTATTCATTCTTTTTAAAGAATAAAAAGATATGATGGATCCTATTATTAGGATCATACAAATAACCATAAAAGAATCTTCTAGTGTAATTTTGACAGGAAAAGGTATTTCTTTTTCTATTTTAAATATTCTATATTTTTCTTGTACTAAAGAAGTAATATAAGATATAAATAGTCCACTTAAACAACCAAAAATAGTAATCATAAATCCAATATAGAAAAATATCATTTTAATTCTATATAAAGAAAAACCTAGACTCCATAATGTAAAAAGTTCTTTAACTTTATCTAATTGTAAAATAAAAATAGCACCAAATAAATTAAATCCAGTAATTAAAATCATTAATAGAAATAAAAAATATATAAATATCTTTTCTGTATTTATAATTTTATATAAAATTTTTTCTCTTTCTACACGTGTTATTACATCTAATTTTTTCCCTAATTTTTTTACTAAAATTTTTTTCAAATTATATACATTAGCCTTATCATGAATTTTAATTTCTAATGTATGAAAAACTTTTTTTTTCATTATATTTTGAAGTTCATATAAATCACAAAACAAATACTTTCTATCTATTTTAGGACTGAAATAAAAAATTCCTTTTATATAAACTTTTTGTTTCATAATAAATGAAGAAAAAACATTTTTTTTATTTTTTTGATGATCCAAAATAAATATTTGTAAAGGGACATTTATGTCATTATATAATATTGAAAAACATGAAATTAATGAAGACCATCCTACATATATATTTAAACAATCAAATCTATTTTTTTTAAAATCTATTTTTTTAAATTTATTCATTACTTTTTCGTATTCTATATCTACTCCTTTTAAAACAATAAAATATTCATGATTGTTATAACGAAAAAAAACTTTTTTTTCCATGGTTTTAGAAAAAGCTAGAATTCCTTGTATAGATTTTATTTTTTTTATAATATTATCATCAATCACAAAATCTTTTTCATTAGAATAGGAAATTGTAATATCCGGATAATGAATTTGATAAAATTTTTTATTTAAATTTTCTAATCCAGAAAAAATAAATAAAATCGTAGATAAAGAAAATGTGGAAACACTAATAGATAAAATGGATAAAAAAACAATAATGTTAACAAGGTTCGTCCTTTTTTTAGAAAAAAAATAACGTATAGATATATATAAAGAAGTATTCAAAATACTATTAAAAAGGATTATACAGATGGAAAAAAATCTAATTTTGGAATTTTTTTAACACGATATCTTAGTTTTTTAGAAAGTATCTTTCTATAAAATCTAGATCTATAACGAATAGATTTCAGTATACTTTTATCTAAAAAAGGATAAATACTAACATATACTTTGATTAAATTCATATCAGAAGTAATACATATTTTAATTAAAGTCACTAAAAATTTACTTTTATTTTGACTATAAAAAATTTCTTCATTAAGAATTTCCGCGATTTCCATAAAAAATATTGAAGATAATTTCTCATTTCTAATCAAACTCATTTTTTTCATAGTTTTGTTAATTAAATAACTTTTAGAAGTATGACATGAAAAAAATTAACAAAAAATTTGTAATAGGAAAAATAATGTTGTAAACTTGTACAGTTTCCATTCTATTGTATTTTAAGGTCCCATAGCTCAGTTGGTTAGAGCACCTGACTCATAATCAGGGAGTCGCTGGTTCAAATCCAGCTGGGACCATTGTGTTTGTTTTGTAACGGTTTGTAACCGGGGAGGGATTCGAACCCACAACTTACAGTTTAGGAAACTGTTGTTCTATCCTAATTGAACTACCCAGTCTCATTAGATAATGTCTCTATAACAGAAACAATTGATTTATTTTTTTTTACTTTCTTAAACGAAACATAACCATTTTTTTTTGCGTATAAAGTATGATCTTTTCCTATCCCTACATTATTTCCAGGATAATGTTTTGTTCCTCGTTGACGAAGTATAATATTACCAGAATTTACATATTGGTTCCCATATATTTTTATACCCAATCTTCTTCCTATAGAATCTCTTCCATTTCTAGAACTTCCAGAACCTTTTTTATGAGCCATATATTATTTTATTGTTTTTTTTCTAAAAAAGAAATAATTTTGATTTTGGAAAATAAAGGTCTAAATCCATTCTTTACTTTATAACCCTTTCTTCTTTTTTTTTTAAAAATAAATATCTTTTTCCCTTTTATATGTTGTAATATTTCGATTTCGATACTTATTCTATCTAAAAAAGGATATCCTAAAAGAAGTTTTCCTTCTTTATAAAACAAAAAAACTTGATTTAATAATATTTTATCACCTATTTTTGCAGAAATATGAGGAACATAAATATATTTATTTTCAACAAGTTTAAATTGTTTATCTTTTATATTGACAATCGCATATATCATAAATAATTTTAATAATTTATTTTAGTAATATTTTTTTTGCTTTTAAAAGACCTTCAAATAAATAATCGATTTCTTCAAAAGTATTATATATAGAAAAACTAACACGAATCATTCCTGAAACTTTAAAAAAATTCATAAGAGGTTGTGCACATAAATGTCCTGTTCGAACTGCAATTCCTAAACGATCTAAAATAATACCCACATCAAAACAATGCAATTCATATAAATTAAAGGAAATAATTCCAGATTTATCAGATATTTTTTTATCATCTCCATATAATTGAATTCCATCTATTGAAGATAAACGTTTTATGGCATACATCAAAAGCTTTTTTTTGTAAGATTGAATATTTGATATTCCTATTTCTTCTACAAAATCTATTGCATGTCTCCATACAATAATTCCTTCTATATTTGGGGTTCCTGCTTCAAATTTGAACGGTAAATCGGAATAAGTTGTTTGATCAAAATTTACATTTTGAATCATTTCACCTCCAAATTGATAAGGATATAATTTTTCCAATATTTTTTTTTTACCATACAATATACCAATTCCAGTAGGTCCATACATTTTATGAGCCGAAAAAACATAAAAATCAACATTTAAATTCTGTACATTTAAATCTAAATTAGAAGGAGCTTGAGCCCCATCAATTAAAACTAAAGCTCCATATTGATGAGCTTTTTCAATAATATATTTAATGGGATTAATAATCCCTAGTACATTAGATATATGACTAATAGACACTATTTTGGTTCTATTTGAAATCAAAAATTTCAAATCTGTTAATTTTAAAAAACCATTATCGTAAATGGATATGATTTTTAAAATAGCACCTTTTTTTTTACAAAGAATTTGCCATGGAACAATATTTGAGTGATGTTCCATACAAGAAATAATAATTTCATCTCCTTTTTTTATAAAAGATTCTATACTAGAGGCAACCAAATTGATTGATTCTGTAGTTCCTTTTGTAAATATAATCTCAGAAGAATGTCTTGCATGAATAAATTTTTGAATTTTTTTTCTAACATTTTCGACATGTAAAGTTGCTTTATGACTGAGATAATGCAATCCTCTATGAACATTAGAATTCATAGTAGAGTAATAATTTTGAGAAGCTTGAATGACCTTTAATGGTTTTTGAGTTGTTGCTGCATTATCCATATAAATTAAAGGATTAGAATATATTTTTTCTTTTAAAATAGGAAATTGATTTCTTATTTTTTGTATTTCTTTTTCTGACAACATATTATATATTACAAATATTTATCTAATTTTTCCTTTATTTTTTCATGTATATATTTTTTCAATTCCAAAATATGAATAGAAACTAACATTTCCTCTAAAAAAGAAGATAACAATAATATTTTAGCTTTTTTCTCAGGAATTCCTCTTGATTGAAGATAAAATAACTCAGATTCTCGTATATTACCAACCGTGCAACCATGTGAACACTTTACATATTCAGAATAAATTTCTAATTGAGGATTGGCATAAATACGCGCATCATTGGAAAGAAGTATATTATGATTTTTTTGAAAAGCATTTATCTTTTTTATAAATTCATTCACAATTATTTTTCCATTAAAAATTCCTTTAGATTTTTCACATAAAATATTTTTATACAATTGGAAACTATAGGAATCTGAACATAAATGATTTATAGAGGTATGATGATCGACAAATTGTTTTCCTGACAACAGAGAAATTCCATACAAATAAGAATAAGTTTTTTTTCCATTAGAATAGAATTTTAAATTATTTCTTATAAAATTTCCTTGTAAAGAAAATGTATAAATGGTACATTTACTATTTTTGTTTTGTTTAAAAAATGTATTATCTATTACAGAAGTTTCTTCTAAATCATTTTGTACTTTGTAGTAGTCAATTATACTATGATTCATAGCATAAATCTCACTCACATAATTTATAAAGGCAAAATGTTTCCTTAAAGATTTATAATGTTCTATAATTTTAACATGTGAGTATTCTCCTACTACAATCAAATTCCTATGATTTAACATAATTTTAGATTCTATACCTGTAGAAATATGTAAAATTTCTATAGGTTTTTCTAAAAAAACATTATTAGGGATATAAATATAGGCTCCATCTTCTAACAATAATGTATTTAAAGTATAAAATGCATCATATTGATATGATAATTTTCCATAATAATCTTTAATTTCATCATCATCTAATGATACTATATTTGATATATAAATATTTTTTGTATGTTTCTCAGAAAGAAAAGGGTTATATTTTCCATCTATAAAAATTAAAATAAAAGATCTTTCTTTTTTAAGAAAAGTTAATTTCTCTATTTTTTCTTTTTCTACTTTTTTTATTTTTTCATGTTGAGAAATAATATTATAATCTTGGTTAACAATTGAATTAATATCCGTGTTTTTCCATTCTTCGTTAATCGACGATGGAAATCCATTTTTATGAAAAAAATCAAAATGTTTTCGTTTTAAAAAAGACATATAAGAATCTTTTTTTCTTGAAAAAGAAAATTTATTAATTAATAAACTTATTTTTTCTCTTAACTGCATTTAATGATAAAGATAGAATTAAATAATTACTTTTTATACTTTATTTTATGTATTTATTTATGATCCAGTCATATCCTTCTTGTTCTAACTTTTCAGCTAATTTTTGATTTCCTGACTGAATAATTTTTCCATTATATAAAATATGTATGATATAGTCTGAAAAGATGTAATCTAGTAATCTTTTATAATGAGTTATAATTAAAATAGAATTTTTATTGTTTCTAAAAATGTTAATTCCTTTAGCAACAATACGTAAAGCATCTATATCTAAACCTGAATCAACTTCATCTAAAACAGATAATAAAGGATCTAACATCATCATTTGAAATATCTCATTACGTTTTTTTTCTCCACCTGAAAATCCATCATTTAAAGAACGATAAAAAAAATTTTTTTCAATATTCAATAAAGAAGATTTTTCCTTTATTTTTAATAAAATGTCTTTAGCGGATATTTTATTTATCTTTTTTGCTTCACAAACAGAATTTAACGCTGTTTTAATAAAATTCACAATAGAGACTCCTGGTATTTCTATGGGATGTTGAAAAGAAAGAAAAATTCCTAAATGTGCCCGATCTTCTGGTGAAAGATTTTTTAAATTTTTATTTAAAAAATAAATATTTCCTTCAGTTATGATATACTCTTTTTTTCCTGCTATGACAGAAGCCAGAGTGCTTTTTCCAGAACCATTGGGCCCCATAATAACATGACTTTCTCCTGCATTTATTTTTAAATTTATTCCTTTCAGTATTTTTTTGTTTCCTATAGAAACATGTAAATTTTCTATACTTAACATACAATTTGATTATTATCCGACAGATCCTTCCAAAGAAATTTCTAAAAGTTTTTGGGCTTCTACTGCAAATTCCATAGGAAGTTTTTTCAAAATATCATTACTAAAACCATGAACAATTAAAGAAATTGCTTTTTCTGTATCTATTCCTCTTTGATTACAATAGAAAATTTGATTTTCTCCAATTTTTGAAGTTGTTGCTTCATGTTCAACTTTAGAATTAGAATTACATACATCAATATATGGAAAAGTATGAGCTCCACATTGGTTTCCAATTAATAAAGAATCACATTGAGAAAAATTACGAGAATGAATGGCTTTAGAATCGATTTTAACCAATCCTCTATAATTATTTTGAGCTTTTCCAACGGATATTCCTTTTGATATAATAAGACTTTTGGTATGTTTTCCCATGTGGACCATTTTAGTTCCTGTATCTGCTTGTTGAAAGTTTTTAGTTAAAGCTAAAGAATAAAATTGTCCTATGGAAAAATCTCCTTTTAAAATACAAGATGGGTATTTCCAAGTGATTGAAGAACCTGTTTCTACTTGTATCCAAGATATTTTGGCTTTTTTTTCACATAAACCACGTTTTGTGACAAAATTCAAAACACCACCTTCCCCATTTTTATTTCCGGGAAACCAATTTTGAACAGTAGAATATTTAATTTCAGCATTCTCCAATGCTATTATTTCTACAACAGCAGCATGCAATTGATTTTCTTTTCTTTGTGGAGCCGTACATCCTTCTAAATAACTAACGTAAGAGTCTTTATCTGCGATAATTAAAGTTCTTTCGAATTGTCCCGTTTTACTTTCATTAATGCGAAAATAAGTGGATAATTCCATAGGACAACGTACTCCTTTTGGAATGTAGCAGAAAGAACCATCTGAAAATACAGCTGAATTTAAAGCTGCATAAAAATTATCTTTTTTTGATACAACTGAACCTAAATATTTTTTTACTATATTGGGATATTTTATCACAGCTTCATTGATAGAACAAAATATAATTCCTTTATCCTTTAACTTATTCTGAAATGTAGTGGCTAAAGAAACGGAATCTAATACTATATCCGTGGCTATTCCTGAAAGTGTTTTTTGTTCTTCTATAGGAATTCCCAATTTTCTGAACGTATCTATTAATTCTGGATCTATTTCTTCTAAATTGTTTAAATCTATTTTTTTTTTAGGAGCAGAATAATAACTTATTTTTTGAAAATCTGGAACTTTATATTTTATATTGGCCCATTTTGGGGAATTCATTTTTTTCCATATATGATAAGATTCTAATCTCCAATCTAACATCCATGTAGGTTCCTTTTTTTTTTCCGTTATTTTACGAATAACATCCTCATTTAATCCCTCTGCTATTTTATCTGATTCAATGGAAGTATAAAATCCATATTTATATTCAGATTCATAAAAACTTTTTAGTATTTTATTATTTTTTCTCATTATGATGAAAAACTTTTTCCGCACCTACAAGTATCTTTGGTTTTAGGTTTTTTAAAATAAAATCCTTTTCCATTTAATTCATCGGAATATTCTAATGTCGTTCCTTCTAAATAAGGGATGCTATTTTGATCTATCAAAATTTTCATTTCTTTTTGATGAAAAAGTTGATCTCCTTTTTGTTTTTTTTGATCAAAAGTAAGTTCATAAGATAGACTTGAACAACATCCAGTTTTGACTCCAAATCTTACGAAAGATTCATCATGAGAAAATCCCTCTTTTTTCATAAGATGAATTAATTTATTTTTAGCTTTTTCAGATATTACAAAAACCATAATATTTATAATTTTTAATTATATTTTAATTACAAAAGATAAAGATAATTTTTTTACAGGATTAATTATTTCATAAACCAGTCAATTTTTGTGATTCCTTCTTTTATCCCCCATTTATCTGACATTCCAGCATTAATTTCTAAAATATACTTTATATTTGAAGTGAAATTAATTATTTCTATACTTTTCATTGGACTTACATGTTTATTCACGAAAACAACAATACCAAACTGATTTATATATACAATATCTAGAGGAATTCGTACATCTTTCATTGTTATATTTTGATATTCTTCTTGATTTTTGAATGAAAATAACATACCTCTATTCTTTTTCAAAGAAGACCTATATTTTAATCCATTTATTTTTTCTGAATCTTGATCGGCTAATTCTATATCTATTTTTTTGATGATGTAATTATTATTTTTTAAATATAATTCTCCATCTTTAATAAATTCTATTTCTAACATATTTCCGATATCTAAAAACATATCATAATTATAATCAACTCTTTCAGAAGAATTTATAAAAATGCATATCATAATAAAGATCCCTGTAGGGAAAAAAATATTTCTTTTTTTCATTATGAAAAAAAATATTTTTTAATTTTTGATTGATTCAGAAGAAAAAATCCAAAAAAAATGAAAGGAACACTGAGCCATTGTCCTGTATTTATAGATAGAAAATTAATCAACTCTTCTCCTTGTGGTTCTTTCATAAATTCTATTAAAAAACGGACAGACCAAAGTAAAATGAAAAAGATTCCGGATAAAAATCCATTATAATTTTTTTTGTCTGTTTTATAGAAATACCAAAGTAATAAAAAAATCACGAAATAACCAATAGATTCATATATTTGTGCAGGATGTCTAGGAACGATTTCTCCATATTCTGTATCCATTTGTACAAATTTCACCGCCCAAGGTAATTTATCACTACATGGCTTTCCGACTATTTCAGAATTAAAAAAATTTCCTACTCTTATAAAAACAGCAGCTATCGAAACAGGAAGACATAATCTATCACATAACCAAATAAAAGATCTATTTTTTAGTATTATTTTATTATAAAAAAAACTAGATAAAATAATTCCTATAGTAGCACCGTGACTGGACAAACCTCTATAACCAATAAATTCGTAACCTTTTATAAATCCTAACAAAAAACTATTATTATTTTCTCTTATAGGAAGAAAAGCTTCAATCCAATGATCTGAAAAATATGAAAAATCATAAAATAAAACTTGACCCAATCTTGCTCCTATAAGTGTTCCAAGAAAAGTATATATAAATAAAGGGTCCAAATATTTTTTATCTATATTATCATTTTGATAGATATACTGCATAATGTACCATCCTAATGAAAAAGAAATCACAAACATTAGACTATAAACATGAATAAAAAAACCTTTCCACAAACTAAATTTGTGAATAGGATCCCAATGAATCATATATTCTAATATTTTCATGATTGATTCGATTTATTTTATAGGATCATAGCCCCATGCTCCCCATGGGTTACATTTAATGATTCTTTTCACACTTATAAATATTGCTTTAAAAAAATGGAATTTTTTTAATGATAAAATCATATAGTTTGAACACGTAGGAATATATCTGCAATTATTTCCTATATATGGAGATATTACGATTTGATAAAATTTTACAATTTTTATGAAAAAAATTCTTATAATTTTCATTTTATTGGTTTTTTATAAAATTTAAGGAAGAACCAGCTTTAAACCATTGAATCTGTTTTTCATTATAAGAATGATGAGCTATAATTTTTTCTTTATTTCCATTTTTATGAATTAATTCTATTTTTATATTTTTATTAGGGCATATTTTATTTATATAAAAATGAAAGATGTCTTCTTCTTGAATTTTATAATAATCATTAGAATCTAAAAAAGTTAAAGCTAAAATTCCTTGTTTTTTCAAATTTGTTTCATGTATTCTAGAAAAAGATTTAACAAGAACAACACGAACTCCTAAAAAACGTGGTTCCATAGCCGCATGTTCTCTTGAGGAACCTTCTCCATAGTTATCCTCTCCTACAATCAAACTTTGTATATTTTTTGACTTATAGAAGTTACAAACCTCATAAATACTTCCATAATTTCCTGTGATAGGATTTTTTATTTTATTTTTTTTATGATTAAAAGCATTTACAGCTCCTATTAACAAATTTTCAGAAATCTTTTCAAGATGACCCCTATATTTTAACCATGGCCCCGCCATTGAAATATGATCCGTTGTACATTTTCCTTTAGTTTTAATTAAAAGTCTAATGTTAAACAAATGATTTCCATCCCATGATAAAAATGGAGATAAAATTTGTAATCTTTTAGAATTCTTTTCTATAAGAACGGGTAAATTTTTTTTATTTTCTTTTTTTGAAAAACTTTTATATCCTAATTCTTCTTTATTAAAATTTTTTATAGGAATTTCCATTGATTTAGGTTCTTCAAACTTCACATACTCACCTATTTCATTTTTCAACATATCTTTTCTAGGATCAAATGTTAAATCTCCTGCAAAGATTAAAGCCGTAACAATTTCTGGAGAAGCTATAAAAGCATGTGTATTTGGATTTCCATCATTACGAGATGAAAAATTTCTATTAAAAGTATGAATAATTGTATTTCTCACGTTTTTTTTATTTTTTTTTCTAACCCATTGTCCAATACAAGGACCACAAGCATTAGAAAAAATTTGAGCTCCAATTTCTTTAAAAAAAGATAAAAACCCTTTTTCTTTGATAAGAGAATAAACTTTTTGTGATCCAGGTGACACCATATATTCTGAATGAATTCTCAATTTTTTCTTCTTTGCTTGTTGAATTATTGATATGGCCTTTGAAAAATCTTCATAAGAAGAATTTGTACATGAACCAATTAACCCCACCTCAATTTTAGTTGGCCAATTATTTTGAATGGCTTCCTCTTTCATTTTAGAGATCGGAGTGGCTTTATCTGGAGTAAAGGGACCATTAATATGTGGTTCTAAAACTTTTAAATCTAATTTTATGACTTTATCATAATAATTATATGGTTGTTGATAAACTTCTGGATCCGCTTTTAAAAAATCTTTTATCTCTTCTATCATTATAGATACCTGATTTCTTCCATTTTGATTCAAAAAATTTTTCATGTTCACATCATAAGGAAATAAAGAAGCGGTTGCCCCTATTTCTGCACCCATATTGCATATGGTAGCTTTTCCAACACAAGAAATACTATCAATTCCTTCTCCAAAATATTCAATAATATGATTTGTCGCTCCCGAAACTCCAATCATGCCAGATAATTTTAAGATTATATCTTTAGGAGAGGTCCATCCATTAATTTTTCCTATCAAATGGACTCCAATGATTTTAGGAATTTTTAATTCTAAAGACGATCCAGACATCACTTCAGCAGCTTCAGATCCACCAACTCCTATAGCAAGCATCCCCAATCCTCCAGCGTTAGGGGTATGAGAATCTGTTCCTATAATCATACCACCAGGAAATGCATAATTTTCTAAAATAACCTGATGAATAATTCCTGATCCAGGTTTCCAAAAATCGATACCATATTTATAAGATGCGGATTCTAAAAAGTTATAAATTTCTTTATTTTTATCTATAGCATTTTTCAAATCTATGTTGTATCCATACTGAGCAGATATGAGATGATCACAATGAATAGAAGCAGGAACACATGTTTTGCATTTTTTAGTTTGCATAAATTGTAATAACGTCATTTGAGCTGTAGCATCTTGCATAACAATACGGTCTGGTAAGAAATTCATGTAAGATTTATTACTTAAATTTTTATATTCAATTTTTATTTTTTCTTCTAAATGAGCATACAAAATTTTTTCCGAATAAGTCATAGGATGATTAACAAAATTCCGAATTTCTCGAATTTTAGACATAAAATTTGAATAAAAATCTCGAATCATATCAAGATCAAAAACCATAAATTTTTTTAATTAAAAAATAATATACATAAATTATATTTCGTTTAAAAAAATACTTATTTTTTGATAAAAATCTATAGGATTATCTATATGAATCCAGTGATTAGATTTTTTCACAGTAAAAATTTTAGATTTGGGAAATAACTTACGTATATCATTGTAATCTTTATCAAGAATATAATTTGAATATTCTCCTCGTAAAAAAAGTGTAGGACCGTGGAAAAATCCATCTTTTATTTCTTGACGAATTAAAGAATTATAATTTTTTTCGATGTTCAATAAAGAAAAAGAAAAACATAATTTTCCGTTTTTTTGTCTTTGAGTACATTTCAAAAAAAATAACCTTATTTTGATATCATCAATCCATGTTTTTAAAAAAAAATCTAAATCTTTTTTAGTATGAATAACATTAAAATCTACTTTTTTTAAAATATGAATTAATTTATCTTGATTAAAATTATTGACATAAGCCTTAGGACTAATATCTACAATTATAATTTTTTTTGGAATCATAGGATAATTGATAGAAAATTTCATAACAGCTCTTCCTCCCATAGAATGCCCTAATAATACAGGATGATTTAATTTATGATAATAAATATATTTTAATATATCTTTTGAGATAATATTATAATTCATTTTATCGGAAACAAAACTATTTCCATGATTTCTAATATCTAATAGATGAATTTGATAATTTTTTTCAAATTTTTTTGCAAAAGAAATCCAATTATTTCCATTTCCAAATAAACCATGAAAAACTAAAATAGGATAACCAGATCCGTAAATTTTAGAATGTAATATCATTTTCAGATTTACTTGCTTTACAAATTCTTTTCAAATAAGTTTGTATTGTGTTTTCGAGTCCCATATATATAGATTCGTTAATTAAAGCATGTCCAATTGATACCTCTGATATATTTGGTATTTTATCAATTAAAAAAGAAATATTATCTAAATTTAAATCATGTCCAGCATTAATAAACATATGATTTTTCACGATATTTTTTGCCGTATCAATATACGAATCAATACAATTCCATTTTCTATTTGCATATCCTATAGCAAAATATCCCGTATATAATTCAATTACATCGGCTCCAGTCCGAGCTGCATATGAAACCATTTTTGGATTGGGATCCAAAAAAATAGAACTTCGAATTCCTTTATTTTTTAATTTTTTAATTTTTTGGGTTAAAAAATCTTGATATAAAAAAGTATCCCATCCAGAATTCGATGTTATTGTATTCTCAGAATCCGGGACTAAAGTTACTTGTGACGGTTTCACATCTAATACTAATCTCATAAATTTTTCAGTGGGATTTCCTTCAACATTTAATTCTGTTGTGATGACAGAACTGATATCATAAACATCTTTATAGGTAATATGTCTTTCATCTGGACGCGGATGTACAGTAATCCCATGACACCCGAAACTTTGAACATCTGCTGCTACTTGCAAAACATTAGGGATATTTCCTCCTCTTGCATTTCTTAATGTAGCAAATTTATTTAAATTTACGCTTAATTTTACCATTTTTTTAAAATTTCTTTTTTAGTCACTTGTGTTACTTCTAAGTCAAACTCTTTTGCGGCTGTCAATAAATGATCAAAAACACTTGCTTGTATCTGTTCGTACTGAATAGATTCAGAAGTATTTGTAAAACAATATAACTCTACAGGTAATCCATAAGGAGTTGTTTCTAAATGTCTAACCATCAAAGTTTCTGTCTGTGATATTTTTGGATGTTGTGACAAATATTCCAATGCATATTGACGAAATAGACCAATATTTGTTAATCTTCTTCCATTAATACTAATGGTTACATCAATATTTTTTTCTTTATTAAAAATATCTATTTCCTTTTGTTTTTTTTGAATATAATTTTTTATTAAATAAACATCTCGAAATTTTTTTAATTTATCTGAATTACAAAAATGGAAAGATTGTATATTGAATAATATAGACCTTTTAATTCTACGTATATTTTTCTGACGCATAAATTCAAAATTAGTAACAGCTGTGGAAATTAAATCATAAGTCGGAACACTGGTAATAGTTTTATCAAAGTTCTCTATTTTTGCAGAAGTTAAATTGATTTCAATAACCGTTCCTTCTATATTGTATTTAGGAATTCTAATCCAATCTCCTACTTTAATCATTTTTGTAGATGCCATTTGCACTCCTGAAACAAATCCTAGTATTGTATCTCTAAATACTAATATAACAAAAGCAGTTATAGCCCCTAAACTGGTTAAAATAGTAATAAGATCATTCTTTGTAAGAATAGCAATAATCACCAAAATACAAAATATAATGGAAATAATTTTTAGTAATTGTGAAAAAGAACGAACTGCTATTGTTTGATGATTATTTTCACTTGTAGCTATTCTCATAATCGAATTCACTACTCGTATTAAAAACTGCAGAACGATTAAAACAAATAATATATCAAATGTTTTTTCTAAATAGATGATAATTGTGTGATAATCTTTAAAAAATGGTTCAATTAATATTAAACCAATAGACAAAGGAAAGAAATGAGCTAAACTATCAAAAACTTTATTTTCATATAAAATGTTATCCCATATAAAATGAGTAGAACTTACTATTCTTCTACCTATAAAACGAACACTCCTATTAAAAATAAATTCTAAAATGACTACAAAAACAGTGAAAAATAACATTTTTATAATTATCACAAGAGTGATAGTCCCCCATTTTTTTAGATCTAAATTATGAACAAACTCATAAATTCCTTGAATTTGAAATATAATTGAGAATACTTCTTCAATAAAAATTTTATAATACATAAACTAAAATTCCTTACTGTAAAATTGAATAATTCACTGTGAATTTTGAGTTATTTTTTCAACAATTTTTTTAGATTTTTATTTTTTATGTTTTGTAGATTGAATAATATAATAGATATTGAGTTTATTAAAAAAATAAAAGTTTTGACTCAATTTTTTAAAATTTTATATTT